>NZ_FXYI02000242.1:0-4031 GCF_900184915.1 Clostridium sp. HV4-5-A1G
ATTAAAATATACTAATAGTATAAACATATGAACAATTACTCATATATTCATATGTAAATTTTAATACATATAGAAGGAAATATTATAAGCAGCTGTATAAAAGAAAGAGATGGAGGGAATTTGAATGAATGTGACTGTGGACGGCAAATTAAGTGACAGTAGGATTATAGATGTTAAAGGTAATGATAAAAAAAGAGAGTTTATACTGGAGAACTTATGCTGTGCTAATTGTGCCAGTAAAATTGAAAGTCGGGTAAAGAATATTCCTGAAATAAAGACTGCATATTTAGATTTTCTGTCTAAGAAACTTATTGTACAATTGGAAGACGAACAAAAGCTGGATTATGTTGTAAAAAAAATAGAAAATATAATAAATACGATAGAACCGGAAGTAAAGGTACTATATGGCACGAAAAATCTTAAATCGGAGGAAAAAGGAAATTGTGATGAAACAAAAAATAACAGAATGGAAAATATAATTCAGGGAATAGGTGTTGTGCTCTATATAAGTGCTATAATTTTTAACTTTCAGTTCAAAATAGAAATGACATTGTATTTGATAAGCTATATTATAATTGGAAGAGAAATATTATTAAAAGCTTTTAGAAATATAATTAGAGGACAGGTATTTGATGAGAATTTCTTAATGTGCATTGCAAGTATAGGTGCTCTTTCCATTAAGCAGTTTCCAGAGGCTGTGGCAGTAATGCTGTTTTATAGAATTGGTGAGTATTTTCAGGATAGAGCTGTAGATAATTCCAGAAAATCCATATCAAATTTAATGAATATAAAACCGGATTTTGCCAGTGTAAAAGTGGAGGATGGAGTAAAAAAGATGGCTCCGGAGGAAGTAAATATTGGAGATATAATATTGATCAAGCCGGGAGAAAAAATACCTCTTGATGGAAAAGTAATAAACGGAGATTCCATGATTGATACTTCAGCTCTTACTGGAGAATCACTTCCAAAGAAGGTTT
Organism: Clostridium sp. HV4-5-A1G; assembly: GCF_900184915.1. Lineage (NCBI taxonomy): Bacteria > Bacillati > Bacillota > Clostridia > Eubacteriales > Clostridiaceae > Clostridium > Clostridium sp. HV4-5-A1G. The sequence continues at coordinate 978 of NZ_FXYI02000242.1, forward strand.
CTATAGGCGATGAGGTATTGGGTGGATTTATAAATAAAAATGGAGTGCTGTCTGTAAAAGTAACCAAGGAATTTGGACAATCTACTGTGGCCAGAATATTGGATTTAGTTCAAAATGCCAGCAGTAAAAAAGCTCCTACTGAAAATTTTATAACCAAATTTGCCAGATATTATACTCCTGCAGTAGTTATATTGTCCTTTATGCTAGCTGTCCTTCCACCTGTTCTCATGAGTGGAGAAACTTTTTCCGACTGGTTTTATAGAGCATTGATATTTTTGGTAGTTTCTTGTCCCTGCGCACTTGTTATATCCATACCGCTGGGATTCTTCGGGGGAATAGGAAGTGCTTCTAAAAATGGAATCCTTGTAAAAGGAGGAAACTACTTAGAAGCTCTAAATGATGTAAATACGGTGGTATTTGACAAAACGGGTACTCTGACTAAAGGGGTATTTGAGGTTGCGAAAGTGAAAAACTGCGGCGATTTTAAAGAAGAAGACATTTTAAAATATGCATCCTATGCCGAGTCTTATTCGAATCATCCTATTTCAACTTCAATATTAAGAGCTTATAATAAAGGAATAGAGAGGAATTTGATAAAAGACTATAATGAAATTCCGGGAAAAGGTATACAGGCTAATGTAAATGGTGTTCAAGTGCTGGTTGGAAACGGAAATTTGATGCTGGATAATAAAATTGCGGGAGAAAAAGTTCAGGAAATAGGAACTGTAGTACATGTGGCAGTTGACCGCAATTATGCAGGATATATAGTTATATCTGATGAAATAAAGGAAGATTCCAGAGAAGCAGTGGAAAGTTTAAAAAAAGTGGGCATAGGAAAGGTGATAATGTTAACTGGAGATAGCTATTCAGCAGGGAAAAAAGTAGCGGAAAATATCGGATTGGATGAGGTGTATACAGAACTTCTCCCAGATGGAAAAGTGAAAAAATTAGAAGAAATATACGGCAGAAATAATGGAAGACATAAATTGGCATTTGTAGGGGATGGAATTAATGATGCTCCGGTGCTTGCAAGAGCAGATGTAGGAGTGGCCATGGGAGGAATTGGTTCAGATGCTGCCATAGAAGCTGCGGACGTGGTTATAATGACGGATGAACCTTCAAAAATACCAGTAGCCATTAAAATAGCGAGAAAAACCAAAAAAATAGTTGTACAAAATATAGTGATTGCCCTGGGAGTAAAATTTGTAATTTTGGTTTTGGGAGCTCTGGGAATAGCCAATATATGGGAAGCAGTATTTGGAGATGTGGGAGTTGCCCTTATAGCGGTGTTTAATTCTATGAGGACCATGAGATTTTAATCTATATAAACTTCAAATTGTTGTATAATATTACACGTAAGAATTAAAGATTGGGAGGATATATATGCTGGAAGAATTGTATAAATTGCAAAATGGAACAGATATAAGGGGAATTGCCATTGAGAACAGGGAAAAGGATATAAATTTAACTGCTGAAAGAGTGAAAATGATAACCAGAGGATTTGTGATATGGCTTAAAGGTAAAAAAAGCATAGGAAATGAAAAACTTAAAGTTGCAGTTGGTATGGATTCAAGACTGTCAGGTCCGGAAATCAAGGATGCTGTATCCGGAGAACTTTTAAATCTTGGATGTACTGTATGTGACTGTGGATTGTGTACTACGCCGGCTATGTTTATGACTACCGTACATCCAGACTATAAATGTAATGGTTCTATTATGATAACGGCGAGCCACCTGCCCTATTATTATAATGGATTGAAATTTTTTACTGAAAAGGGCGGCTGCGAGAGTGATGATATAAAATATATATTGACAAAAGCTCTGGAGGGTAATTATGAAGATGACTGTAGGAGGGGAAAAATTTTAAAAATAGATTTTATAAGTGAATATTCTAAGCTGCTGATTGAAAAGATTAGGGAGAGTATAAATTCAGAAACAAATTATGAGATACCGTTAGCAGGTCTTAAAATCATAGTGGACGCTGGTAATGGAGCAGGAGGATTTTTTACAAGCAAAGTCTTGGAGCCATTAGGTGCTGATACCGATGGGAGCCAGTTTATCAATCCAGATGGAAGATTTTCCAACCATATTCCCAATCCAGAGGCTAAAGAGGCCATGGATTCCATAAGAAACGCCGTAATTGAAAATGAGGCTGATTTGGGAGTAGTATTTGATGCAGATGTAGACAGGGCAGCTATTGTAGATGACAGCGGCAGAAAAATAAACAGAAACGCTCTCATAGCTTTAGCCTCTTCTATAGTTTTAGAAGAACATCCGGGTACTGCTGTAGTTACTGATTCTGTAACTTCGAGAGGATTAAGTGAATTTATTGAAAATTTAGGGGGAATACATCACAGGTTTAAGAGAGGTTATAGAAATGTTATAAATGAAGGTATAAGATTAAATAATGAAGGAAAAGATTGTTTTTTAGCCATTGAAACATCAGGCCATGCAGCTTTAAAGGAAAATTATTTTTTAGATGATGGTGCTTATTTAATAGCAAAAATACTGATAAAAATGGCTAAACTTAAAAAACAGAGAAAAAATATAGAAAGTTTGATAGACAGTTTAAAAACTCCACTGCAGAGTTTAGAATTTAGGTTTCCTGTTTTAAAGGACAATTTTATAGAATATGGTTCTACAATAATAGAGAATCTAAAAGAATATATAAAAGGAATTAAAGGATGGAAAGAGGCAGTCAATAATTATGAGGGAATAAGAGTGGAGTGTGACAATAAAAATGGGGATGGATGGTTTTTATTAAGACTTTCTCTTCATGAACCGGTGTTGTGCTTGAATATTGAGTCAGATGCTGAAACGGGATCAGGGGTAATTGTGGATAGGCTAAAGCCATTTTTTACAAAATATGAGGATTTAAACAGCAGTAGTTTCAAATGAGCACATAATTTTTACTATATACGGTATGTGCTATACTAGATATCTTAATTTATACTATACATGATAAAAATGATATACTATAATATCTCACTCTTATACACATATACCAGACCACGAGACCGTACTAGATGTCGTAAGCCGTCTTCTCATTGAAAA
>NZ_FXYI02000243.1:0-4026 GCF_900184915.1 Clostridium sp. HV4-5-A1G
GTAGTAGAGCAAAAATTATACGATATTGAAGATAAACCCATTGGACTTGGAATAACTTATTTTCGTGGGGATTATATCAAATTGCATGGAGTAAGTAAATAGTTGGAAAAGGGGGATATTTAAAATGAATACCTTGATCGTAGCTTGTCAAACTATTGAAGATGAATTGAATAAAGCAATAGGTGAGATTGGGTGTAATTATCCGGTATTATGGATAAAATCTGGTCTTCATCTACAACCTGATTCTCTAAAAGAGTGTCTTCAGTGTGAACTGGATCATATATCCAATGTGGAGCAGGTTATTTTGGCCTTTGGATACTGTGGAAATGCCATAATTGGGCTTAAACCTCCAACATACCGCATGATTTTTCCACGGGTGGACGATTGCATTACACTGCTTCTGGGATCCTGCAAAAGACGTAATGAGCTGTCTGGTGATGGCGGAACCTATTTTTTGACTAAAGGCTGGCTGGAATCTGAGAGGAATATATGGATTGAGTATCAAGAAGCGGTGAAGCGCTATGGAAGGGAAAAGGCAGAAAAAATTTACAGTATAGTTTTCAAGCATTACCAGAAATTAGGGGTTATAAAAACCGGAGCCTATGAACTTGAAAACTACCTGGAAAAAACGAAAAAGATAGCGAGTGAATTGAAATTACAATACGAAGTTTTACCGGGAACAATTGAATACATCAAGAAGCTTCTGACGGGACCATGGGATCCCAGGGAGTTCATAACTATAAATCCAGGTGAAACTGTTACAATGGAACATATTTATGATGTGGATGGGCAGCTTTCAAAGAATGCTCAGTGTACAATTGACAGTAAACTATAAGCAGCTGATAGTAGAAATACTGGCTGCTTAACTGCAGCCAGTAGTGGAACCACAGTCCAGACAAACCATGCAGGTTCCGTTTCTAACCATTCTGGTGCTGGAACAATTAGGACAGGTTGAACCATATATTCTTTCACCGTCTATTTTTTTTGTCTTGATTTCAGTGGTACTGATTTTACCGGAATTTAATTCAGTGGAGGAGCTGCCTAAAATCAAGCTGTCCTTATCATAATTTTCAGGTTTAACCTGGCATCGGGAAAAATCTCCAAGTTCTATATCTATTATTTTACTTATGAGATCTGATATAGAGGATACGTATTTTATATAAGGATGCTTTTGGACAAATCCATAGGGCTCATATTTTTGACCGCGCAGCATTCTGGATATATCCTGGGGTGGAACATGGTATTGGAGCATCACTGATATTGCCTTGGATAGGGAATTTAAAAGCCCCATTATTATAGTACCCTCTCTGTCTGTAGTTATATATATTTCAGATATATCTCCATTTGAGGATCTGTTTACGGTAGTGTATATTTTTACGTCATCTATTTGTGCAGGATGGGTGGTTCCCCTGCGGATTCCTATGAGTTTATCACGCTTTGAATATTTTATTCCTTTTTGTAGACTTTTGGCTCTGATTAAAAGCTGCTTATAAGTTAAATCTTCAAGTTTTATATTGTCTGAAGCAGATAAATTTGTATTCAGAGGCTGGGCTGCTTTAGAAGAATCCCTATATAGGGTAATGCCCTTGATGCCCAGTTTCCAGGAGGATAAAATTACATCCTTAAAATCCTGTATGGAGGCGCTTTTAGGTAAGTTCACAGTTTTCGACACTGAACCGGATATAAGTGGGGTTATAGAAGCCACCATCTTTACGTGTCCCATGGGATCGATATATCTTTCGCCGCTGCCGCATTTATTTGACGTGTCGAATATAGCAAGGTGTTCATCTTTTAAGTGTGGAGCTCCTTCTATTTTTCCATCTAGTATCTTTTCATAAGTGAAATCGTCTTTGGTTATAGTTTCCTTTTCAAGTGCATAGGACAATATATCCTCTATCTGTTCTTTGGCATAACCCAGTTTTTTTAATGCTAGAGTTATTACCGGGTTTATAATTGTCATAAATCCGCCGCCGGATAATTTCTTGTAGACAATATGGCTGAAAAATGGCTCTATTGAAGTAGCACCGCAGTCCATGGCAAAGGATATAGTACCTGTAGGAGCTATGACTGTAACCTGGGCATTTCTGTAGCCAAATTTGTCTCCGCTTTTAAGAGCATTTATCCAGCAGTTTTTTAATGTATCCCCTATATATGATAAATTTTCTTTCTTTAAGAGTTCATGCTCTACTTTCAAGGGAGTATAATTTAATCCTTCAAATTCATTCGAAAAGTTGTATCCCATGCTTTTTGAAAGTGACTCCATGTTTATGGAAGCTGCCCGGGCATGATTCCTCATTACTCTCATCATATACGGTTTATTTATTTGAAACTTTTCAAAAGGGCCTATCTCTTTTGCTATTAGAGAGGATACATAATAGGATTGACCTGTAAGTATTCCTACCAGCGAGGCTGCCAATGTTCTGGCCTCATTTGAATCATAAGGATAACCCATGACCATGAATAATGATGCTATATTTGATATACCGAGGCCTGTAGTTCTGAAGAGGTGGGTTTTCCTAGCTATATCTGCGGTGGGAAACTGTCCCCAATGTATGGAGGATTCGAGAATCAGCTGGACTAAACCAATTATATGTAAATATCCTTTCAGGTCAAAGGTATTTTTGTTTGCATTGTAAAATCTGTATATATTTATGGATGCCAAATTGCAGGAAGTATCATCCAAAAAGGCATACTCACCACAGGGATTCGTGGAATTAATCATATTATAGGCTGCATTTACCTTTCCGTCTTCTCCTGCAGGACATGTGTGCCAGGCGTTGAAAGTGTCACTGAATTGGGGAGCTGGATCTGCACATTTCCAGGCACAGGTATTAAAGGTGTCCCAGATTTCTTTTACTTTTACTGTTTTTGTAATTTTGGGATCAATTCTACCAGTGAGATTGATTATTTCATCAGGATTTACCTTTAATCTATCGACTTTGGACATAAAGCTGTTTGAAAATCTTACAGAATTATTGCTGTTTTGTCCTGAGACAGTTTCATAAGCCTCACCGTCTAAATCTGTATCATATCCCATTTTGCCGAGGGCTCTCACTTTATCTTCTTCCTTTGATTTCCAGGTTATAAAATCCATGATCTCAGGATGATTTACATCCAAACATACCATTTTGGCAGCTCTTCTTGTAGTACCTCCTGATTTGATAGCTCCTGCATTTCTGTCCAATGCCTTTAAGAAACTCATGAGCCCTGAGGAAGAACCGCCTCCGGATAATTTTTCACCCTTTGCCCTTATAGTAGAAAAATTGGTACCAGTTCCTGAACCGCCCTTAAATAGTTTTGTCTCTGTTACGAATTGATCTGATATGGAATGCGGACCTAAAAGTTTATCTTCGATAGATAGTATAAAACATGCAGAAGCCTGGGTTCTAGTATAGCTGTCTTCACATTCCATTACTTTGCCCAGCGTGTCATCGAAATAGTAACTTCCCTGTTTTACACCGCTTATACCATAGGACAGTTTAAGCCCCGTATTAAACCATTGAGGGGAGTTAGGGGCGTACATTTGATTTAAAAGTGCATATACACATTCATCATAAAAAATAGAACCTTCTTTTTCTGTCTTTATAAGCCCCTCGTCTTTTAAAGATTCACACCAGAAACTTACCATTCTATGGGCGACGGATTTCATACTGTTCTCATAACCTAGTTTTCCTGGAACGCCAGCTTTTCTAAAATATTTAGAAGCTATTATGTCACAGGCATTTTGAGAATACTGTTCTGGAAATTCTAGATTTTTCATGTCTACCAAAACTTTGTGGGTCTTATGATCTTTTAAAAATACGTCTGTTTTTTTCCATTTGAATAGATCATATACGGTTTTATTACTGTCATTTTCAAGAGATTTTGTATAATATCTTTTAAACAAGTCCTTTATACTATCCAATTACAACCTACCTCCAATTTAATATATGAGCTCATTGTGTTAAAATTATATATCTTGTGTGTGTATTAAAAAAATAACTACTATATATAGTATTAATTAAGATAAATAAGTACTATATATAG
>NZ_FXYI02000244.1:0-4003 GCF_900184915.1 Clostridium sp. HV4-5-A1G
ATTATATATATAAGTTTTTAGAAAATGAGGGTATTAATTTAAAATATGTAAAAAATGACAAAGAAATTGAAATGAGTTTTCAAGAATTTATTGAAAGATGTAGTATTAATAAAAATGATTGGGGAAATAGCCCCCATACTACAGCAAAAGGTGTTTTTTCTTTCTCTTTTATTACAGAACAAATAAAAAATATTATACTTGAACGTACAATAGGCGACGAATGGGAAGAACTCCTAAAAAGTAAACTAAAAAATAAAATTGATTTTGAAAATAGAACAATTAAATGGAATGAATTGTCGGATTCAAATATTGAATTCTTATCAGAAATACTGCTTCAATTTCTTATAAGAAAAAATCCTTCTCCGGCAAGGTTTAGAAGAATATGGGAAACAACAGAGGAGTTCTTTAAGGAGTTGCAAAACAATTTATGCAATACCTTTAAGATGCCAGAGTGGAGAAATAAGAGGATTAAATTTAGGAATATTGTTGATGAACAATATAGAAACAGAGAATTTGAATATAAGGCATTAAATTTTACTCCTGATGCAAATGGGAATTTATATCTTATTTCATCTGTAGAGCAGGCTGTTCCTTTGTTAAAGAAAAATTTGATGAAAAATAAAACTGCTTATCGTGAAATAAAAGAGGGCCAATCAGATTGGTTAAATAACAAGAAAATTGAATTAACAGATATGGATGACAACAGTAAACATTCAGTTGCCTTAGATAATGTTGAATATATTACTTATAAACCTTACATTTCCATAATAAATTCAACTCCGGTGTCCTGGCAATTTATTATGCCTGCAGAATATGTTCCAAAAGTAATAGAAAAAGTTGAAGAAAAATATAATAAAGACTTTAAATACGTAAATGGCAAACTTCCATTGCATATGGGGATAGTGTTCCAAGATTATAAAAAGCCCCTTTATATAGGGATAAAGGCTTTAAGAAATATAAGAAGAGATATTTATAATTGGGACAGTATTGAAGATAAAAAAACGGGCGAAGAATTAAAAGAATCTTTCGATATTAGTGAAGAGAATAAACTAAATTGTAAATATTATAGCCTTTTTCAGCTGAATAGAGAAATTAATCATGAAGATGATAAAATTTATCGATTTTATTTGCCTAAACAAGGAGAAGAAAATATTTTTCTTAAAGATGTAGACAATGCCAGTAAAAATGAAGAATATTATGTATATCCTAATACAATAGATTTTGAATTTTTGGATACGAACATAAGAAGAAATGATATAAACTATAATTATGAAAAGGGTGGTTCAAATGCAAAAAGAGCTATAGAATTAAAAAATAACAGACCTTATACATGGGGAGAATGGAAAAACTTTCAAAAGTTTAAAAAATATTTTAGGAATGAAGAAAAAGTTAAAGATAATGAAGAAAAGGAAAAAGAAAAAATAAATAATACAAAACTTCAAAGTATGGTAAGTCTTATATATTCAAAGCTTAATGATTGGAAGGGCAATGAAAACCAGGACGGTCTAGTAAAATTTATGCTTTCTGCTTTTGTAAATGTATTTGAATTAAAAGATGATGAAAAAAAGAATGAATTTGCAAAAATTTTATGGGCTTCAAACTGGAATGATCTGAAGGAAAAGTCAAGTGATGAATTTAAGTCTTTACTTTATAAATTCTTAGATATGTACGATTTTTGGCATAATTGTTTAAAGAAAATATAAAAAGGAGCTGAAGTAAATGAATATAATTGCTATATCTCAAGACCCTATTTATATAGGGACAGGTGGATTTGCCATAGGGCGTGTTGATAATACTATAGTAAGGGATCCTATAGCAAGAATACCTAAAATACCGGGGACAAGTTTAGCAGGAACCTGGAGATATTATATGACTATTACTCTATATTCTTATTTTAATGATGAATACAAGAAAAGTAGATCTAAGAGAAGTAAAGTAGAAAAAGCTGATTTTAAGAATCTTTTTATAAAAAATGCAAAAAGTTGGGTAACAGGTATAGAAGGAAATAGATATGCAGCAATCAAATGTGCAGGTCAAGATGAGGAGCCTGATGTAACGGTTGAAGAATCGCAAAAAAGTGATACTGGACACTGTGGGAGTTGTATAGTGTGCAAGACTTTTGGCTATTCTAAAAAGAATAAATCTGAAAGGGGGATGGCATATTTTTCGGATTTGAATATACTGTTATTTCCCGTATATACAAGGTTAGGTACAATGTGGATAACTTCAAAAAATATTTTATGCTCTGCAGGTATAGATGTAAAAGAAGAACCGTCAGAAGATAAGGTAATTATATTGAAAAATGGTATAAAAACCATAAATCTTGGATGGTTAAATTTGGGGATTGAAGATAATCATGATAATACATATACTAAAATAGAAAATTATTTAAAGATGAAAGAGGATTTAAGAAATCAAAAATCTGTGCTTCAAAATATTATTTCAAAGGGGAAAATTATAATAGTATCTGATAGTATAGTTGCACAGATAATAAATTCAAATCTTGAGACAAGGACTTCCGTATCTATAGATCCGATTACAGGAGCAGCTAAAGACAAGGCTTTATTTACCAGTGAAGCAATTCCTAGAGGAACAGTTTTTTATGGAAATGTGAGGATTGAAGAGCGTCCTTTATCAGAAAAACCTCAAAAAAAGGATGTTGAAGAAGCTTTAAAAGAAAGTAAAAAATATTTTGAAACATTAGGAATAGGAGGTATGACAACAAGAGGTTTTGGAAGAATAAAGATTCTTGATAGAGGTGAAGGAAATGGAAACTAATAATAATCTTGATTCTCGTATAAATGAATATAGTTACGATATGATTAATAACAATAGAGACAAGAAAGATGTTATTAACTTAATTGACAAAGCTTTAGGAGTATTATCTAATGATGGTGTATATGGATACTATGTTTACTGCAAATCTAAAAAAAACAATGATATAAGTAAGGCATTTATAGAGGATATAGTAGAAAAATTTAAAAATGATATTGATATTGATTATAAAAATGGTTGTGACGAGTTTTTTATTAAATTATCTGAGAACCTAAATTCCCTACTGTTTTTTAAAGATATAATTGAAAGGATATTGATCTATGCCAGATATCATGCTAAGGCTTTGGGTGATAACAATGGCTAATGAAGCAAACAAATTGATATGGTATGAAATAATATTTAAACAGATTAGTCCGATTCATATAGGGGAGAAAAATTATGGAGTTTTATCGGAAACTAAAGTATTTATTCCTGGCTGGACTTTGTGGGGAGCTTTAGTTAATAGTTATGGAAAATTCAAAGGTGGAAGAGCTGAAAATTTTAAAGAAGGGAAAAGAATATTTGAAAATATAACCTGTTTTTATCCTAAAATTGATGATAAGCCCCTGTTTCCAAACTTAAAGGATGGCCGACTATATATGGGAAATATCTCAGAGAAACAATTTAGAATAAATCATACAGATGTGTTTATGTCTACAGCAATTAACCCCATGTATATTTCTGCAAAAGATGCTTCACTTCATGAGACTGAAATTATATTACATAAATCTAAAGGCAAAAAGAAAAATATGTACTGGATCGGCTTAGTGGGAATAAAAATAGAATATAATTCGAAATTTAATGAATTCATAAATGATTTGGATGAAATATCTGTTGGGGGAGAAGTATCTTATGGATTTGGACAAATGAAAATAGATGAAAAGCCTTTGCCAATATCAGAAGATAATTTAAATAATTGGGACTTAAAAAATGATGGTAGCTTGTTTATTAGTAGTAAAAATTCAGAACCGATAAAAAATTATATTCGCTTGTCAGATGATATAAAATTTGTAAACAGTAAGTTGGAATATGTAGTCCAGTATAATTTTATCCAAACTGATCATTTGGTAGATTCTAAAGGTTATTATTTTATTCCGGGTAGTAAAATTTTAGGATGCAATAAAGATGTTTATTTTAGATTAAAAAAAGGAATGTATATATAATTAAAAAATTATATGCTATTTGAAAA
>NZ_FXYI02000245.1:0-4000 GCF_900184915.1 Clostridium sp. HV4-5-A1G
GGTTATATTGTGACAGATGAGGATATGAGAACTAATATTTCAGGAGTATTTGCCGCAGGTGATATAAGAAAAAAATCTTTAAGACAGGTCATAACTGCAGCAGCAGATGGTGCTATAGCAGCAACTACTGCAGAGAGTTATATAGAAGAAAATAAAAATTAAAAGGGAGGAAATTGTAATGATTGAATTGACAAAACAAAATTTTGATGAAGAGGTTTTAAATTGTGCTGATAAACCTGTATTTGTGGACTATTGGGGAGATAAATGCGAAATATGCAAACAGCTTATGCCGGGAGTGCATGGACTGGAAGATAAATATGGGGATAAAATTAAATTTTCAAGTCTCAATATAAGTAAAGCTAGAAGACTTGCAATAGGACAGAAGGTTTTAGGATTGCCTACTATGGTACTCTACAACAAAGGGGAAAAAGTTAATACAATTACTGCAGACAAAATAAAATCTTTGGATGATGTAGAGGAATTCGTTAAATCCTATTATGCTACATTGTAAAAATTAGGAATTTGAATTCCTAATTTTAATAAATTTGGAGGTGGATATATTGCAACTGGAAATTGGAAAGATTCATATTAAAGATGTTCAATTTGGGAATGAAACAAAAGTTGTAGATGGGGTTCTCTATGTGAACAAAAATGAATTGATGGAAAAAATCAGTGGTGATGAAAGGATTGAAAGGGTGGAGGTGGACATTGCCAGGCCAGGTGATGAAACTAGAATCATACCTGTGAAAGATGTGATCGAGCCCAGAGTCAAAGTAGAAGGGAAAGGGGGCATATTTCCGGGATTTGTAAACAAAGTTGATACTGTTGGAGAAGGTAAAACCCACGTACTGAGTGGAGCTGCCGTGGTGACGACAGGAAGCATTGTCGGATTTCAAGAAGGCATTATAGACATGAGCGGCGAGGGAGCAAAATACACTCCATTTTCAAAAACGAATAATTTAGTTATAGTTTGTGAGCCGAAAAAGGGAGTGAAACAGCATGAACACGAAGAGGCTGTTAGAATGATTGGATTTAAAGCAGCTGCGTATATTGGTGAAGCTGGAAAAAATTTAAATCCAGATGAAACGAAGATTTATGAAACGCTGCCTCTACTGGAACAGGTAAAAAAATATGCAGATCTTCCTAAAATTATTTATGTATATATGCTTCAAAGTCAGGGACTGCTGCATGATACTTATGTGTATGGAGTGGATGCTAAAAAAATTATCCCTACATTTTTGTACCCTACAGAAGTATTTGACGGTGCAGTAGTCAGTGGAAATTGTGTATCTGCTTGCGATAAAAATCCAACTTATGTGCATTTGAACAATCCAATTATTGAAGATCTATATGACAGAGATGGAAAGGACATTAATTTTCTGGGCTGTATAATTACAAACGAGAATGTGTACCTTGCAGATAAAGAGAGATCATCCAATTTCACGGCTAAATTGGTGAAATATCTTGGAGCAGATGCAGTCATCATATCCGAAGAAGGCTTTGGAAATCCAGATGCAGATCTTGTAATGAATTGCAATAAGATATCGGATATGGGTGTAAAGACAGTCCTTGTAACTGATGAATATGCTGGACAAGATGGTGCCTCCCAGTCACTGGCAGATTCTACACCTAAGGGAGATGCAGTTGTCACAGCAGGGAATGCAAATGAGTTGATTGTGCTTCCCAAGATGAAAAAAATATTGGGACACAGTGAAGCCGCTGATATAATTGCAGGTGGTCATGCAGGAAGCTTAAGACCAGATGGTACCATAGAAGCTGAGCTCCAGGTGGTAACTGGATCTACTAGTGAGGTCGGATTCACTAAATTAACTTCTAAAGGATACTAATTCAATTGATTGGCGAAAACAAAGCGTCCCAAATACAAAAAGCATAAAAATGCTCAAATTTTATTATAAAGTAAATTAAAAAGAATAATGAGTAATATTTTAAAATGAAATAGAAATTTATGAATGAATAGAATAAAATTATGCAGATGTAACAGGGTATTAGTACTATTTGCAATATATTTTTTGAAAGGAATGATAAAAAATGTTAAAGGGGAAAAAGGTAATTGCGATAGGAGATAGGGACGGCATACCTGGCCAGGCTATTGAGGCCTGTGTAAAGTCAGCCGGAGCAGAGGTTATATTTGCTTCTACAGAATGTTTCGTTTGAACGGCTGCGGGAGCTATGGATCTGGAGATCCAACAGAGAGTAAAAGATTTGACGGAGAAATACGGTGCAGAAAATATAGTTGTAGTTTTAGGTGGAGCAGAGGCAGAAGCATCAGGTCTTTCCGCAGAAACGGTAAGTGCGGGAGATCCGACTTTTGCTGGTCCGCTTGCAGGAGTAGCACTTGGACTGGCTGTCTACCATATTGTAGAACCTGAAATAAAGGAAGAATGTGATGCTGCAATTTATGATGAACAGTGCGGCATGATGGAAATGGTTCTCGAGGTGGATGAGATAATAAGTGAAGTTAAGCAAATCAGAGATGAGTATTCAAAATACTAGAAATTTTATAGAGGTTTTGCAAAACTTTGAAAGGAGATATGGATTGATATGATTAAAGTTGTGCATTATATAAATCAGTTTTATGCCGGCATAGGAGGAGAGGAAAAGGCAAATTATAAGCCAGAGGTGAGAGATGGTTTTCAGGGACCGGGCATGGGGCTGAACGGCTTATTTAAGAAGGAAGATGTGGAGATAGTTGCCACAGTTATCTGTGGAGATTCCTATTTCAATGAAAATATAGAAGACGCGAAAAGTGAAATATTGGATATGGTTAAAAAATACAGTCCAGATTTATTCATAGCAGGTCCTGCTTTTAATGCGGGCAGATATGGTATTGCATGTGGCGCGGTGTCAAAAGAAGTTCAGGATAAGCTTGGTATACCTGCAGTTACTGCCATGTATCCTGAAAATCCAGGTGCAGATCTATTTAAAAAATATCTTTATATAATTGAAACCAAAAATAGTGCCGCGGGTATGAGAAAGGCTCTTCCTAAAATAGTATCATTGTCACTAAAGCTTGTTAGAGGTGAAAAAATAGGTTCTCCTGAAGAAGAGGGATATATTGAGAGAGAAATAAGAAAAAATTGTTTTAGTGATGAAAGAGGCTCCAAACGAGCAGTAGATATGCTTGTACACAAATTAAAGGGAGAGAGCTTTACTACAGAATTTAAAATGCCTGTATTTGACAAGGTAGATCCAAATCCGGCTGTAAAAGATATAACTAAAGCTAAAATTGCATTGGTTACTTCTGGAGGTATAGTTCCTAAGGGCAACCCGGATCATGTAGAATCTTCCAGTGCATCTAAATTTGGAAAGTACAATATAGAGGGAATTGAAGATCTCACACCTGAGAATTTTCAGACAGCTCATGGTGGATATGATCCAACCTATGCCAATGAGGATCCCGATAGAGTGTTACCTGTAGATGTACTGAGAAAAATGGAAAAGGAAGGCAAAATAGGATCGCTGCATAACTACTATTATGCAACTGTGGGAAATGGTACAGCAGTGGCTTCAGCCAAAAAATTTGCAGATGCCATAGTTAAAGAACTTGTAGCGGATGGAGTCGAAGCAGTTATACTTACATCTACCTGAGGAACTTGTACTCGTTGCGGTGCAACAATGGTAAAAGAGATAGAAAGAGGTGGGCTTCCTGTAGTCCATATGTGTACGGTAGTTCCAATATCACTGACAGTTGGTGCAAATAGAATAATACCTACTGTAGCCATACCACATCCACTGGGTAATCCGGCATTGGATAAAAAGGGTGAATTTGAGCTGAGATATGGTTTAGTTGAGAAAGCCTTGAAAGCTCTTTCAACACCTGTAGAGGGGCAGAAAGTTTTTGAATAATTTGTGAGTTCCAGGAGGATTGAAAATATTTTATTTTCAGATCCTCCAATTTATAAAAAATAAATAGGAGGTTTTAAAATGAATTTTCCCGTTGTTAAGAGAGCTTCTTATGTTTTAGTTAATACGCCGGATA
>NZ_FXYI02000246.1:0-3995 GCF_900184915.1 Clostridium sp. HV4-5-A1G
CTTTTATTATTTTAAATAAAAATATATAATTAAAAATAAAGTAAAGAATGAATTGAGGGGGTGAACAGTATAAAAATTATATCAATATTTAATCAAAAAGGTGGAGTTGGAAAAACTACTACGTGTATTAATTTGAGTGCATATTTAGCTATACAGGGATATAAGGTATTGGATATAGATATCGATCCACAGGGAAATACTACTAGTGGGTTAGGTATTGATAAAAGAGGTATAGAAAATTCTATATATGATGTGTTAAACTCAGAAATCAGTATAGATGATAGTGTAAGAAAATGTGAGCTCATAGATAATTTTTTTATAATTCCTTCTACAATGGAGTTAGCTGGTGCTGAAGTAGAGCTTATAGATAAAAAGAATAGAGAAAATATATTGAATAACAAATTAAAAAGCTTAACACAAGAATATGATTTCGTATTCATAGATTGTCCACCGTCTTTGGGACTATTAACTATAAATGCACTTACAGCATCTCATAGTGTTATTATACCTATTCAATGTGAATTTTATGCATTAGAAGGAGTTGGACAACTAATAAGCACGATACAATTAGTTAAAAAGTCACTAAATAAGAATTTAGAAGTTGAAGGTGTAATTATGAGTATGTGTGATATGAGAACTAATTTATCTACTCAAGTTATTTCGGAAGTGAAAAAGTTTTTTAAAGATAAAGTATATAAAACTACTGTACCTAGAAATATAAGGCTGGCAGAAGCTCCGAGTTTTGGGCTTCCTGTAGTGCTTTATGACGATAAATGTAAGGGGGCGGAAGCCTATGAATTATTGACTAAAGAGTTTTTACATAGGCAAAAGGAGTGAATAGGATTTGAGTAAAAAATATGGATTAGGTAAGGGACTTAGAGCATTGATACCTGATAACACTTTAGAGGATGAAGGAGAAGGAGCCCAAAGTGATATAAATTATATTAATATTGATTTTATAAAAGCTAATAAGACTCAACCTAGAAAAAGTTTTGATAAGGATAAAATAGAACAACTTTCTCAATCAATAAAAGAACATGGTATAATACAACCTCTTATACTTAATAAAATTGAAGATAATACGTATAACATAGTAGCAGGTGAAAGAAGATGGAGAGCAGCTAAACTTATTGGTATTAAAGAAATACCTGCAATTATAATGAATTTATCTGATAGAGAGATTTTGGAAGTTTCCCTTATAGAAAATATACAGAGACAGGATTTAAATCCCATAGAAGAGGCTTTAGCCTATAAGAGGTTAATTAATGATTTTAATATAACTCAAGAAGAATTAAGCCGTAGAATAGGAAAGTCCAGAACGGCAATTTCTAATTGTATGAGACTCCTAAATCTAGATGAAAGAGTTCAAAAATATCTTATAGATGGGATCATTAGTGAAGGGCATGGAAGGGCACTTTTGGGCGTAGAAAATGGAGAATTGCAGTATAAGTTAGCTTTGAATATAATAAATAAAAATTTAACGGTAAGAGATGTAGAAAAAATTATTAAAAATTTGAATTCTACAAAAAAAGATGAAGAAAAATCTGTTAAAAAGGAAAATATTTATTATTTAGATATAAAGGAGAGATTAGAAAATTTATTTGGAACTAAGGTTTTATTGATGAATAAAAAGGATAAGGGGAAAATACAGATAGAATACTATTCTCAGGAAGATTTACAGAGGATATTAGATATATTAAAAATTTAATAAATTTTGATGTTTCACGTGAAACATTTTTATATCATGAAGGGAGAAAAATATGCAAAATATCATTAACTTAATAAATAATTTGCAATTGTATATTGTAATTGGACTAGTTGTATTAGTGATAATATTGTTAATCATGAATGTTATAATTTTTAAATCACTAAATAGATTGGAAAAAAGGTATAGAAAACTTATGCGTGGCTCAAATGGCAAAAATTTGGAGGAACTTATTGTAAAATATTTAGATAATATAGATAATGTAAAAAAAGAATCTGATGATATTAAAAAATTGTATAGTAATCTAAATTCAAAAGTAAAAAATTGTATTCAGAAATTATCAATCATACGATATAGGGCTTTTGAAGATGTAGGTAGTGATCTTAGTTTCTCAATTGCATTATTGGATGAAAATAATGATGGTGTGATAATTACTGGAATATATGGAAGAGATGAAAGTACAACTTATGCAAAGCCTATAGACAGTGGTATGTCTAGATATGAACTGTCCCAGGAGGAAAAACAGGTCCTAGAGGAATGTATAAATAAAAGAATATAGATTATTTACATAAAAAAACTCCTTAAGGGAAAATTACTTTTTAAGGAGGTTTTTTATATGAAAATATATATTCCAAAGGATTTAAATTACATAGGAGATGAATTGCGAAAAAAAGGATATATAATAGTAAATGACAATGAAGATACAAAATATGATGCTGTAATTTGCAAATTGAAAGATAATGGACTTGCAGATTTGCACATAAAAAATAAGAATACCTTGATAATTGATTTAGGGAGAAAAAATGCAGAAGAAATAGAATATATACTTAGGGATAGAGTTTTTTGAAATATTAAGTTTCTGCATTTATAAAAACATTGTTTGAGTTTTCTACGCCTACAGTTTTTAACATAGAATGATATATTCCTCTAGAAATTGTATCAGCAAGCTGCATTACAGTAAACAATCTGGTATTTTGCAATACCATAAATTCCATAGCACCACATATGTTTACAATTCCTGTGATGCTTAGATCACCAACTTGAGGCAGAGATTTATTCATTGCAGATCCTGGGTGAAGTGGTTTTGTCTCGATTATTATCTTACCTACATTTTGAATTGCACCTAAGCAGGCATCAATAGCTATAATAAATGGATTATTGTATTTAGAATTTATTTCATTTATCACATCTGTTATATTTTTTGCATGTACTGGATATTGTAAATTACCATATAACTCAACTTTATTTTTCATTAAAAGTTTTAGTTTATATCCAACTATAGGACCTAAGCTATCTCCAGTAGATCTATCTGTACCTATGCATAGTATTATTATAGTTCTTCCGGACTTTATGATAGGATATATTTCGTTGCTTATAACATCTCTTAAGATAAATATTGAATTTGAAGATGATGGATCTATTATCATTTTTTTAATCATAAGAAAACCTCCTATAATGTAGTTTTTACCATAAGGAGGTTATTTATACATATAATAATATTTCATAAATCTAAGGTGCTATAACATATCTAATTTTCTAAATATATTAAAGAAAATAACTAAAAATATACAAAATATTACTCCTGAGATACCGTTGACCTTTAATCCAATGAATAAGGATGCTAACACTGCCACAGGATGTATACCTAAAGAGGAAGATACTATTTTAGGTTCAATAATCTGTCTAATAATCGAGACTATAAGGTAAGATACTATCAATCCAAGGCAAATAACATAATTATTTGTAGTAATCAGATAAATGAGTGCTAAAGGTATATATATAATTCCTATTCCTATAATAGGTAATATATCTGCTATAGCACATATAATGCTTAATATCAGTGCATATTTGATTTTAAATATTGAGAATACTATTAAAGTTTCTATAAAAGTAAGTGAAATGATAATCATATATGATAATAAATAATTTCCAATCATTTTTTTACTTTCATTATATATTTTGTATAGCTTAGCTGTTTTGTTATCTGGAAGTAAATTAGGTATACTTACATTGGAGGAAGTCATATCTTTTGTAAAAAAATATGTTGTCAGCAATGTAAAGAGTATCACCATTAATACATAAGGTATTGTGGCTACTAAATTTACTAGATAACTTACAAGTTTCCCGGAAAAGCTTACTGCTATATTAG
Source organism: Clostridium sp. HV4-5-A1G (assembly GCF_900184915.1). NCBI lineage: Bacteria > Bacillati > Bacillota > Clostridia > Eubacteriales > Clostridiaceae > Clostridium > Clostridium sp. HV4-5-A1G. The sequence continues at coordinate 3,855 of NZ_FXYI02000246.1, forward strand.
ATGCCTTATTAATAAAATTTGTAAAATTTCCCTCGAAGGTATTTATTATATATGGATCTAAATTGTTGTAATATTTTTGCAATTTATATATAGAGTATGTCTCTTATACAAATATCAGAGCCCACGAGACCTTACTAGATA
>NZ_FXYI02000247.1:0-3952 GCF_900184915.1 Clostridium sp. HV4-5-A1G
AATAAAAGAGGCTTAATTTAATATAATATACTTAAATTAAGCCTCTAGTTTTTCTAGTCTGCCAATTTTAGAAAATGTTTTTATAAATTTAATAATAAACTTGTAATACAACTTTTACTTTTTAAATTCCGGACTCCAAAAAGTAAAAAATCTTCTGCCTCAATTCAGAGGCAGAAGATTAATTCCACGGTTCCACTCTGTTTATCCTATAAAGCATGAAAATCAATCCACACAAATACAAGACAACTCTTTTTGGTACAATTATACCTTAATGCTTTAACGAGCATACTCGCTGAAGTCTACTAAACTTCAATTCAGAGCTCCAAGATGCACTTCAATTATTTCAACTAAAATTTTCTTTCATCCATGGAAAATTCTCTCTTGTAGTTAACCATAATTTACTCTTCTTATCATTGCAATTTACATATGTAGTTAAATTATTATAATAGTACTATACAAATAAAATTTAGTCAAGGGTAAATTTTCATTATTCGTCTTGATTCTACAAATATTTTTGTTAACGCTACTATCTATGTATTTTTATTCAAAAAATTGAGGAAATATATGATGTAAAATATGAGTACAAATACATATTTGACGGAATCAAGCGGATTTTGCATTTGTCCTAGAAGAGACATTTAGAGACTTAAAATCAAGTGGATTTAACCTGGAATTTAGAGAGCGAGCTACTGTGAACGCATAGGTAAACAGCAAAAGTATCATAACCCTTCAATTTCTTTTAATTAAACTTAATTCTACAAAATAGTCATGTAGATTAAAATAATATTGAATATTTTATAGAACTGAATACTTATCTAATATTAGGATAAAATATGAAAATGTATATAATTTTAGATGATTGGAGGTTTGCTGCCCTTACAATAATTTCTACTATATATTTGTGAGCAGCTATTTATGTATGAAAATAGGTATTCCCAAAGGATTATTATACTGTAAATATCATCCTTTTATTGAAACTTTCTTTGAAGAACTGGGAGCAGAGATAATAACTTCACCTGATACCAATAAATATATACTGGACGCAGGAGTAAAATACTGTGTAGATGAAGCTTGCCTTCCCATAAAAATATTTCATGGGCATATAGACGCTATAAAAAATAAATGTGATATGATATTTATTCCTAGAATTATGCAGTTAAAAGAAAGAGAATTTATATGTCCTAAATTTTGCGGACTTCCCGAAATGATATTGAATGATATTTCAAATATGCCGCCTATATTGACTTATCCTGTATATGCTTTTTCTAAAAATAAATTTAGAAATTGGGTTTTGAAGTCAGGTTTAACATGCACTAAAAACGTTTTTAAGATTAAAAAAGCTTATGAAAGAGCTTTGGAAGTACAATATAATTCTAAAAGTCTATTCCACAATTCAAATTTTCCTATAAGAGTAGCTTTAGTAGGTCATCCTTATAATATAAATGATAGTTTTGTTAACATGAATATAATAAAAAAATTAAATAAGCTTGGGATTGGTATATTCACTGAAGAAAACATAGATGAGGACATAATAGAAAAGGGAGCTGCAGAACTGTTTAAAAAACCGTTTTGGACTTTTGCAAAGAATTCCTATGGATTTTCCACTTATCTAGCTGAAAATAAAAAAGTGGATGGAATAATTTACATATCCTCCTTTGCCTGTGGTATAGACTCCGTTGTAATAGAACTCATTAGAAATAAATTAAATAATTTTCCGTTTTTGGTATTAAAAATAGATGAGCAAACTGGAGAAGCAGGATTCAATACTAGAATCGAAGCTTTTCATGACATGCTGGAAAGAAGATGCTGTAATTAATGAAAATAACTTTTCCACATCTTGGAAACACTTTTCTTGCTGCAAAAGCTGTGTTTGATGGATTGGGAATTGATTATGTAATTCCACCTCTAAGCAATAAGCAGGCATTGGAAATAGGTGTCCAATACTCTCCAGAAGAAATGTGTCTTCCATTTAAGATAATGATAGGCAATTATATTCAGAGCATAAAAGAAGGTGCAGATACTATTTTAATAGTTGGCAGCTGCGGCCCCTGCAGGTTTGGAGAATACTGTGAACTTCAAATGAATCTATTAAAAAAATTAGGATATAACTTGAATTTCATAGTATTGGATTATCCAAAAGATATAGGTTTAAAGGAGCTCTTTAGAAGAATAAGTATGATTGCTTCAGGAAGCAGTAAGAGTACTATTGAAAAATTGAGAATAGCCAAATTGGGACTTAAAATAATAAACTTAGTTGATGATATTGAGAAAAAAGCTAAGCTTTTAGCTGGTTATGAATTAAAGAGAGGACGATGTAAAGATATCTTAAATCATTGTAAAGAAAGGGCAGCTGAAACCACTTCACCGGAAGAAATGGTATGTGTGTTAAAGAATTATATCAAAAAATTAGATGAGATCCCCATTTCCAAAAGTAAGGAGCCTTTGAAAATTGCAATAATAGGCGAAATATACACAATAATAGAACCTTTTTCAAACCTGTTTATAGAGGAAAAACTTATGGATTATGGAGTATCTACAGTCAGATCTCTTACTCCCAGCTGGTGGGTCAAAAATGCTGCTCTGTCACCACTCAAATTAAATTCTATTAATATAAGAACAGCATCCAGAAGATATCTCCCCTTTTATATAGGAGGTCATGCGAGAGAATGTATAGGAGAAGCTGTCCTGGCAAATAAAAAGGGATTTGATGGTGCAATTCAGATTTTTCCTGTAGGATGCATGCCGGAAATAGTGTCAAAATCAATATTACCTACTATAGCAAAGGATAAAAATTTTCCTATACTCACTTTAGTAGTAGATGAAATGACCGGTGAAGCAGGATATGTAACCAGAATAGAAGCTTTCTTAGATTTACTTGAAAGGAGAAAAAACAGTGTATTATATGGGAGTTGATGTAGGTTCTGTAAGTACAGATATTGTAATAGTAGATGAAAATATAAATGTCCTTGAATCCTTGTATTTGAGGACGAAAGGAAGACCTATAAATGCAATTCAAGAAGGATTTAAATTTTTAAAAGACAAATATAGTGATAAGGATATAACAGCTGTGGGAACTACAGGAAGCGGCAGACAAATTGCAGCTTCTATTGTAGGTGCTGATGTAATTAAAAATGAAATAACTTCCCACGCAGTTGCTGCTTTACATCTGGATCCTGATGTAAGAACCATAATAGAAATAGGCGGTCAGGATTCGAAAATAATACTGCTTCAAAATGGTATCGTATTGGATTTTGCCATGAATACTGTATGTGCAGCTGGAACCGGTTCCTTTCTTGATAGGCAGGCATCCAGGCTCGATATTCCAATAAATGAATTTGGAAATTATGCTTTAAAATCCACCTGCCCTGCCAGAATAGCTGGAAGGTGTGCTGTATTTGCCGAATCAGATATGATACATAAGCAGCAAATGGGCTGCAGCAATTCAGATATAATAAAGGGATTATGCAATGCTCTCGTCAGAAACTATTTAAACAATGTAGCTAAGGGAAAAGAAATACAATCGAAGATATTTTTCCAAGGAGGAGTTGCCGCTAACATAGGTATGAAAAGTGCGTTTGAAGAAGCATTGGGCAAGGAAATAATAGTACCTAAAAATTTTAAGGTAATGGGAGCCATTGGTGCAGCTATTCTTGCAAAAGAAAGTATAGAAAAAAATAATGCTGTTACTAAATTCAAAGGATTTAATTTAATAGATATAAATTTTGTATCCAAAAGTTTTGAATGTACAGGGTGCCCTAATAGATGTGAAGTTGTAAAAATACTTGGCAGTAAAAAAATTATAGGATTCTTCGGTGGAAGATGTGAAAAATGGAATAAAACTATTTCCGCATAAGGGAAATAGTTTTATTCCATTTTAGTACAAGCCTCATCGAGTAATTTGACAAAAAGAAAAAATTTAATATATAATATTCATATAGGTATTGTGTATTTT
>NZ_FXYI02000248.1:0-3945 GCF_900184915.1 Clostridium sp. HV4-5-A1G
CCAGCACCCCCCCACCTTTTTTTTTTAATGATACGGCTACCACCGAGATCTACACTTCTAGCTTCGTCGGCAGCGTCATATGTTTATAAGAGACAGATATTATGTTTGGATATCACAACTATGATACTCAAACATAATATATAATGTAAGACGATATAACTTTTTCTGTACAAATCGTTCAACTTTTTACATTAATGAAGAATATTAAAAATTCTCAAATAAAAACAGAGACTTCATAAATCATCTGTGAAAATATTGATTACTTCATGTTGTTAAAACAAACTATATCTTTCCTCCCAATGAGTTATTACATTGTATCGTATCAATTTATCTTCTCATAGTGGAGAAAAATATAAAAAACTAATGGTAAAAAACAGATAAACAAATGCCTACGGTATACCGCGGACAGTTAAATTATAATATTTAAAGGAGGAAAATCTATGTCCATAAATTTTAATAAATTTGTGCCCCGTCCAGGCCTCGTAAACAAACAAGGGCATTTACCAGATCCTTCAGAATTAGTTTGTGTAGAAGTTCCTAAAGTTTTTGATCAATGCTTGATTAAAAGATGCATTTCCTATTGTGAAGGGCCCGATACAGCTACAACAGATTATGAATTGAGAAGCAATCCATTAGATAATCCAAAAATATACATTGGCTGTAGAGATTTTAAAATTACATTGACATCAATAGAAAAAATACCACTTTCATGTGAGAATGGCTTCAAAAAATTAATCATTTGTTATACTATTTCATTTTATGCAGATTATATCGACTGTAATGCAGTAAATAAAAGCGAGCTATTCGAAATAAACAGACAAGATGTAATTGGCAAATTCTATTGCCCAGATTCATTGTCTAAAGTATCCTGCAACCAATCAAACAGTTCAAAAGATGAAATAGACAACATTATAAAACTCGAAATGGTGGCTGATGTACTTCAAGCCGTATTGCATGAAGATGAAAATAATTGCAAAGTTTTAGATATCACTTTGGGATACTATATAATTGTAAAATGTGAACTTATAGTACAGCTGCTAATACCAGCTTACAGCTACTGTCCAGTTCCTAAGGAACCATGCGAACCTGAGCCTGAAGAAAATGTATGCGACAAATTCAATAGATCACCAGTGCCAAAGTTTTATCCAGATCAAAACTTGAGTCCATTATTCCCTGATTCTGAAACAGATTATGAACCAGAGCACCAGACAAATTCCAAAGAAGATAATGGGTGCAATAATTGATTATAATCACAGATATATTTAAATTAAGTGCTGTACTTTATCATTTAAAACAGATTTCATAATTCTCGTTATAAAATTTTGAATAAAAATGGCCTCAGGTCTCAGTAAATTTTCTACCTTAATAGAGAAGCATATTAGTCAAATTATTAAATATTTATCTTATGGCTGTTATTGCCAATTCCCCCAGATTCCCGAGAGTGGAAGATGATAAATAATGTTACATTTATAGATAAATTTCTATAGGCTTCAGATGATAAAAAATATTCTATACGTACAAAAATTTCATCCGAACCTGAGAATCACTTGATATGCTTCTCTATTTAAGTACATATTATCTTTAGTTTTATATTTATTCTTCCAGTGTAACTACGTATTTTTTGTATTTACAAGGTTCAATTGAAGATATATTATTTATATTAATGATTACTCTATTATTATTCCTACAATCTTGAATTTCCAAAAACTTATCTTCTATACACCCATAATCCGAAATAACTCGTTGGGGATCTTTATCTACAAAATACTCAGTACCGCTGTTCATAATTATTTTAGATCTATCCATTTCAAATTTCTCCTCTGTCAATTATTTTTAAATCAACATAAAAAAATGATTTAAGAATAATATACCCTATCTGGCGTCTATATATTTTATTGTAGATATCTGTATCCTATCAATCTTCATTAAAGCGATAACATACACAATTATGCCAATCCTATAGTTACCTATTTGCAGGCAATAAGTCGAAGCACTTTATATAACTCACCTGCTTCTAATTGTCCCGGAGCAGAGGCGGATTTAGCTGATCCAAAAGTAACTGCTGAACCAAAAATTTCACCTGCTATTCGGCTGATGATACCTAATGAGCCCATAGATATAGTGATAACCGGAGTTTGGCCATGACAGCATACCATCTCATTAGTAGCAGCTAATAAATCAAGCACATCTTGGGCACTGGAAGGCATTACCGCAATTTTAGGTAAGTCCGCACCTAGACACTGCATTCTGCACATCTTTTCCACCAACGTATTCTTCTCAGGTGTATTTTCAAAATCATGGCTGGAAATAATAACTTTTATACCATGTCGGTGCACTGTACCCACCATTTCCCTCACCAATTCATCACTTCCAATGGACAATTCAATATCAACAATGTCAACATCGCCAGTAGCTGCAATTGACTCTATAAGTTTTTTATAGTATTCCACTGTAATTTTCTTTTTTCCACCTTCTTTGGCAGTTCTAAGAGTAAAGATCAGAGGAATATCACCTAAAACTTTCCTAATCTTTGCAAGGATTTTTTTCACTTTTCGAATATTATACACATCCTCATAATAATCAATTCTCCACTCCGCCAAGTCCAAATTGATTGTTTTTAAATATGTTATTTCCTCAACAATATCTTCATCATTAGAACCCATAAAAGGTACTGCAATCTTAGGAATTCCGTCTCCCAACTTCACATTTCTTACTCTCATTACATCTTTCATTTTTCTTTCCCTCTCTGTCATTATTAGCAAACTCCATCTGAACCTGAGAATCATTTGATAATTATTTTAAATAACATACTTATCCGGATCTAATATCTTTTCATAACAGTTAAATGGCTTTTCCTTTCCTAAAAAATTAATCTCCCCAATAAATTTGTAATCACACTTTTTAAATAATGAATTCATCTTTGTATTTACTGAATATGTATCAGTTTTTAAATATCTGACATTGCTTTTGAGTGCAAGTCTCTCAGCTAATTTCAGTAATTCAGTGCCAATGCCAATTCTTCTATAATTTGAGTTAACAGCCATTCTGTGAACAATCGCAGCCTCTTCATTTAATGTCCAATTTAAATCACCATATTCAGCTGGTTCCACTTTATTAATACATACAAAACCAGCTAAATGCCTTTCTCTTTCCAACACAAATAAACTCTCTTTTTGAATGTCATTTATAAAATCCTCTTTCCTTGGATAATTTTCATCCCATTGAGTATTATTGTAGGTATGCATTTCCTCAATGGTCCGTTTTATAATTTTCATTATATCCTCTATATCCCTCACATTTGCCTTTCTTATCATAATACCACTCCTTAAAAATTTTTTGATTTTTCCCAGACACTCTCAACATTTTCCCTCATTTTTTTTACTAATTTATAGGCTAACTTTTTTTCTCTTTCATCAAGATTGCAGAAACAAATTTGGATATATTTATTTTCTTCATCAATAATGAAAGAATATATATCCAATGCCCTTTTACTTGGATAAAGTCTCCACATTCTTTTATCCACATCGTCTCTTTTTCTATCTATATAATCAGCTTCAACGAGTTTTTGTATGGCTTTTGTAGTAGTTGTTTTATCTACTTTCAAAAGATTTGATAAATCCACCTGATTAATTCCAGGATTCTCACATATCCTGGTAAGAAACATAAATTGGCCTTTTTGCAATTTTATCTCCTTGAATTTAACATCACTCATAAAATGAATACAACGTGACAAAGCTCCTATCTCTCTCAATATACAGCTATATAAATTTGTTATATCTTTCACCTCTCATAAATACAATTGAAGTTTTCACTATAATCAGTTTATCATTTTTTAGTTGAATGTTCAACTATATTGTTCTACAGTTATAAATTGTTTAATATTACAATTATATTTTCTTAATATTCAAAATCTTATTTTCTTGCTAATAAAATAAAGTATAATAA
>NZ_FXYI02000249.1:0-3857 GCF_900184915.1 Clostridium sp. HV4-5-A1G
ATATTAATTTAACATTTATCATCTTTTAACTATTTAAGTAATTATAATCTCTTGCTTTCAATAATCCTTAAATTTAATTAAAGTAAAAGCTTTCGTTGAGTTTTATACTAATTCTTCTCTTTGTGCTGATTTTTCTCTATCAAATTTAGGACATCCATATTTTTTTGCTATCCAATCAACAAGAAATGGCACAACTATTGCAGTAATAATAACTGCTGCTCCAATTTGAATAGTTGCAGAAGCTACATATGGTTTATAACTAGGATCTATAAGTGCCACTGCTGCTGGACTAGCCATTGTGTTTCCTGCCGCACTAGCAATTGATGCACCAGCATAACCTGGTCTTCTATTTATAAACTTGTCACCCAATATTGCAAATCCACCGCCTATAATTAAAACCATAAGTGCTAGGACAATTCCACTGAAACCAGCTCTTAAAACATTATTGAAATTAATACCGGCACCTAGTGCAAATCCTATAAACGGTATTAGTATTGATACTCCCGATTTAAACATATCAGTAAAATCGTAATCCAAATTTGCTAAAATAAATCCCAAAAGTAATGGTACAATAGCTGCTAGTAAGGATACTAATGGTATATTAGCAAGACCTGTTGCTCCAAGTGTAAGTAAAGCAACAAATGGACCATCATGTATATTTTCAATGCTTTGTGCTGCCTGATCTTGTGCTTCGCCATATTCACCCATTAAAGCTAAGTTAAGACTTCCATTAGCCCCTGTAACTGCACAAATTATTGCCAGAACAGATACTCCAAGTACTCCTGATTTTCCAAAAATCTTATAAACTATAAAACCCAGCAGTGCACCTGCTACCCATTTACATATTAATAACACACCGCCACGTTTAAGAACTTCTGGAGCCTGTTTTATTTTTAAGCTTGTCCCTATACAAAAAATTTGGATTCCAACAAGTGTAGGAACTGCAGTATTAGAAAATAAAGCTGTTGTAAAAGAACCTATCTTTAAAATATTAGGACAAAATGTATTAATTATAGCACCTAATAATAATGGAACAACCATTATTCCCCCAGGTAATCTTTTTATTGTTTTCAGTATTTTTATAGTACCCATATATTTATCCCAATCCCCCTATAATATTAATATTTAGTAGCTATTATTCATAAGATATTTTATTAAATTGTTTTCAAAATTTTTCACCCCTTTATCTATGTAGAATACATCCATGGATATTTTAGTGAAACTGTCTTATATTAAAGCAGTTTAAAATCGATTACATTTATATTATATATATGTGTGTTTTAAAATGCAATAGTTTTTATTATTTTTTTGTATAAAAAAAGGCGCTATTGCAATTTGCGCCATAAAGTGGAACGACTAATGCCCAGTTTCTTTGCTACTTTGGATTGATTCATTTGATTTTTTTTCAACATCTTCTGAATAATATTTTTTTCAATTTCCTCCAGGGTCCCATCCAGTTCCACAACATCATCTTCAAAATCACAGCTGCAGGTCATATCATCAAGTACCTGTTTTACGTCATTTAATTCTATATAATCATTTTTGCAAAACATAACTATTTGCTCCACTGTTTTCCGAAACTGAAGTGTATTTCCTTTCCATTTGTATTTTTTTAATTTTAAAAGTGCATCGTCCCTAATTCCTACAATCTGTTTCCCATAGAAGGCATTGTATTCATTTATAAAAAGTCTGGACAAACTATCTATTTCATCAATTCTGTCCCTAAGAGGAGGAATCTTCAATGTAATTGGTGAAATTTTACAATACAAATTCGAGCTGAACCCATGCTTCTCCACAATATTGTCCAAAGAAGATATTATAATTCTGGAAGTTATATTCTTACCGCAATCCAGGAATCTATTCAATATGCTTTGACTATTTGGAGATAGCTCCTGTACATCCTTAAAATAAACAGTTCCCATATCCATATTCAACATATTGGTAAAAAGCATTTTACTCCAATCTTCCTCCGAAATCAAATTACAATCCAATATAATAAAGGTACCGGATTTAGTTCCATATCCAAAATGTAAAAATTCTGCCAGATCATCCTTTTCAGTTCCTCTCTCTCCCAAAATCCATATAGGTATATTGGTGTTTTTGCATTTATCCACTTTTTTCAATATGCCTTCCATATATTTGCTCTCCAAAAGCAGAGAAGATGTTTTGTCTGTACTGCTGCTTTTAATAATAACTCCATGAGCCTTATCCTTTGAATAGTCTGATATCTTGCACAGGCAAAATACAATATAAATTCTATTTTCCTTTTTTATGCTGCTGCCTGAAACTCTCCATATAAGATTATCAAACTCAACTGCGGTACTAAACTTCCCCTCACTTAACACTGAATACGCCCATTCTCTCTTTATGAAATGCCAATTATCCTTAAATATATTGTCCATATAAGCATTGGAATAAACATGATTAAAATTTTCATCCAGGACTATAATTCCTTCTTCAGCCTGTTCAATAATGGCAGCCGGTATCATCTGCTCCTTTCTAGCCCTTTTCAACACTTTATAAATCTTTCTGGCATCATTAAAGGATTTCAAAACACTTTCCTTTCCAGATGTAAACAATACTGTATTAAATCCTAGTTTTTTTGCCTTTTGAGTAGTTACTACATCTCCAATAATTATCTGATAATCTTTTTTGCTGATTTCCTGAAGCTTAGGAATTACTTCTGATTCACTGTAAATTACATAATTTGGTATGTCTATATCAAGTAATGAGCAAACTGTGGCTGCTCCCTCGGATATTTTAGGGAACCCTACAATGATTGCTTTTCCTTTTAATCCGCTTACAAGAGTTACCACTCGCAGCATGTCATAGCCAGAAACCTCTATATCAACTACAGGAATATTTACCTCTCTCTGTATTAATTCTGCCGTACCACCTCTGCTTATAATAATATCAGCACCCATATCCTGTGCTTTCTTTGCCATATTCACTCCTAGATCCAAATCGCCTACTTCTGCCTGTAAATCAATATCCTCTTCATCTTTAGCTAACTGAAGAATCAATTCTTTCAATCCATTATAGGGAGCAATTGCAACAACCTTCATATTTTTCCTCCTGTTTCAATTTAAAACACATTCTTATTATAGCAGAAAAAATAGTTATTTTACAAAAACAAATTCTAAATTGAACACATTCATTAAAATAAGCCCAATTTAGTTTTACACAATTATAAAAAAGCACAAAAGTAACCATTTAGTATAGATTATTTTTAACAATGTTAAGTAACTTTATTCTAGAAGGATTGGCTCAGAAAATAATGAATGTGTTCTTTTTGCTTCCATACTACTCAAAGTTTTGTCCTCTATACTTTTTGTCATACTTCTTCTGCTGTTGTATATGTCTGAGTAATCAACCAGATAAAAATTAAAATTGTAAAGGTTTCCGTAGATACTTATAGTATGCTGTCCGATATTGCCCTTATTTTTACATCACTGAATTTTTTCTTAAATTTTCCATGCTAGCTTTCAAGGTCAAAAAAATAAAACAGTTCAACCATTTATATTTTTTATTTAAAACAAAAAAGCACCCTGATTATTTCTATCAAGGTACCATATATAAAATTATATTTCACTGGACACTAATTTTCAATTAGAAAATTTTCTTCTGAAAGCAAGATTTTAATTTATCCTGTGAACCCTCCCCTCCTAACTAAACAGGTTAGTATAGAAGAGGCTTCTACCTTTTGACAGGCAGACTTCTCTTCCACAAATACGGTTTAGCTGAGTATTTCTTCTGTTGCCGGAAGAATTAAGCAGTTTCTTTTTCTATCTGCACTACTCCTGCCAAACTAATCAATGTGGCCAGAGTGCTCTGAGTTCTTCGCAGAAGCCCCGGTT
>NZ_FXYI02000250.1:0-3808 GCF_900184915.1 Clostridium sp. HV4-5-A1G
TTCTATCTTCGTCTTCAGCTTCATATGTGTATAAGATACATATATATAAGAGAAAAGAAGTTAAATTTTCAACTATTATAAAAAACTGTTCTTTTAAAATAGAAAAGATAATTACATTTCTTGCACTTTTAGAGCTTATAAAACTTAAAGTCATATTTGTAGTGCAAAGTGAAAATTTTAGTGAAATTTACATAGAAAGGATAAATGAGAATGAAAAGCAGTGATGATAAAAGTAGCTGTGAGGCCACAGAGAAAGGAAAACTATCAGAGAATAAGTATTTTTCTATAATAGAGTCTTTATTGTTTGTTTCTGGTGAATCTCTTGGTATTGAACAAATTGCATCCATAATAAAATGTAATGTAGAATTTACGAAAAATTTGATTGATGAGATGAGTAGTATATATAAAAAAGATTGTAGAGGTATAGAGATTCTAAGAGATAATAACAGATATAGGCTGGTTACAAAGGCTGAAAACAGCAGTTATGTTGAAAAACTGTTGAAGAATAATTCAAGACAAGCTTTATCTCAAGCGTCACTAGAGACTTTGGCCATTGTCGCTTACAAACAGCCTATAACGAGAATAGATATAGACGAGATAAGGGGGGTAAAAAGTGATAGAGCCATATCCACTTTAATTGAAAGAAGACTTATAAAGGAAAATGGAAGGTTGAATGTGCCGGGAAGACCTATATTGTATGGTACTACGGAAGAATTTTTAAAATATTTTGGATTTGAAAATTTGGATAATATGCCTAATTTAGATTCTATAATTGTATGAAGAACAAAAGTTAAGAGTTAAAAACTCAGCTGTTTTTTTTGATTTATAACTCTTAACTATTAATTATTAATGGTTAACTGTCGTAGGAGGAACTGTCTTCACCGTGATTTTTTTCTTTATTTTCATCATCTGTCTTGTGATAAGAGGTATCTTTGTTTTTTCTGTTCTTGGAACATACCATTCCCCGAAGCAGATCCATTATTTGAGGAATAGAATCTATTACTTTTTCACAGGTGTTATTTTGATTTAAGGACAGCAGCCTTACAGAGTCACCTTTTGTAACTAAAAAAGCTACTGGTTTTACCGTAACTCCAGCACCTGAGCCTCCACCAAAAGGGTAGTCGGGTCTAGGTACTTCATCGTGCTGCAGATCAAATTCACTTCCACCGGATGCAAACCCAAAGGACACTTTTGAAATGGGTATTATCAGAGAACCGTCTTTTGATTCCACTGCATCCCCTACTATGGTATTGACATCTATCATTTCCTTTAGATTTTCCATAGTACTCTTTAATAAATTTTCTATAGGATGATTATCCATAAAAACTCCTCCTTATAAATCTTAAATTGTTATTATGCAAAATTGCTGTCTATTGAATTATTTGATTTTTTAGACTGCCTTTTATATCTAGATAACTTTATATATACATAGATAATTTTAACTAAACTTATATAAATTATACTTGTTATTTCTAGTTCGAAACGTGAACTGTTGAAATCAGGCTTTATGTTATCATGATATTTTTTTATATGAAAAAATCCGTTTAACCTGTTGAAGAGAAATATTTTTAATGAGCATATGGCCCCGTATACAAGCGCTGTATAGGCAGCATCGCCTAAACCATAGCAAAGTTTTACATCTACTTTAACTGAAAATCTAGCCTTTACGTTTTTAAGTTCCGATGATTTAATTACATTTATAAGGGAAACAAATCTATTTTTTTCTGCAGTATTTTTGGGAGAAGATCTACCTAGTACAATTTTATTTGTTATATTCAAATTATATATTTGAAAGAGAAGTTGTCTGTTAATGTATTTTATTTTTATCTTTAAGGGTATTGGAAGAAATAACACAATGGGGAATATTAGAATAAATAGAACAGGTAGTATACTCATATATTTCTCCTCCGGATTCAATATGATCTATTGCTTAATAGTATTTACCGCAATAGTAAATTATATACTAATCTGGAACAAGTTTTAATAGTAATATATTTATTTAGGGAAAAAATATTCACAATAATATATTCATTATAGGAAGGAGCAATTTGTACTATTATGAAGATAAAAAAAATTTTATTGTATTTTATAGTGATTTTTATTATTGCTAATATGTTTCCAAATAAAGTAATGTCAGAAGATAAGGAGAGATCTTCTGAAAAGATCAATGTAGATGCCAGGTGTGCTGTAGCCATAGACAGCAATTCAAAAATTGTTATATATGAAAAAAATGCCTATGAGTTAGTCCCTATGGCAAGCACAACTAAAGTCATGACTACACTGGTGGCATTGAAGTATGGAAAATTGGATAAAAAAATAAAAATTTCTTCTAAGGCGGCTGGGATAAAAGGCTCTACAGTGGGATATAAGGCTGATGAAAAAATAACTTTGAGAGAACTTTTATATGGTCTTATGCTCCGTTCGGGAAATGACGCAGCTGTGGCAATAGCAGAGGCAATAGGGGGAAGCATAGAGGGCTTTGCAAAACTTATGAACGAATATGCCGATGAAATAGGTATAATAAATAGTCATTTTGAAACTCCTCATGGCCTTGACAGGGAGGAACACTACTCCACCGCATATGATCTGGCTGTAGCTACATCTGTAGCCAAGAAAAATCCAACATTCAATGAAATTGTAAGTTCAAGAGATGTAGATGGAAAAGAAAAAGGATTTACTAGAAGTTATCACAATATAAATAAGATCCTTTGGGAGATACCGAATGCAAATGGAGTTAAAACGGGGTATACGGGAAAAGCAGGAAAATGCTTGATAACTTCTGCACCTGTGCAGGGCAATGATGTGATAATAGTGGTTTTAAATTGCCCTAAAAGGTGGAAAGAAACCGGTAAGATATATGAATATATAGATAAAAATTATGACTTCCAAAAATTATATTCAAAGGGAGATAGAGCATTAGAATTAAAGGTAAATAGAAAGAATTTAAGGCTTGAATATGAAGATGATATTGTAGTTCCTGTGAAGAAAGGATGTAAATATACCAGTAAGATTGTAAAGCCTAAAAAAATAAATTACACAGTCAATAAAGGTGATAAAATAGGCATGATCTGTATATACGAAGATGGTAAAAGAGTATACAAAAATTTTTTAAGGGCGTCTAATACTGTAAGAGTAAGAAGACTTCTTAACTGGACATTTTAGAACAATTTACAATGTACAGTTCACAATTGATGAGGATTTTCGGCTGAACCGAAAATCCTCATCAATTTGATATTTAAAGGAATAATTAATGACAGTAGAATAAATTTTCTTTTTTGGAATCTTCTATTAAGTCAAATCTTTTTACGGACTTGAAATTATTGTTCTGTATATTTTCAAGCGCATTTTTTAAGAATTCTCTACTGAATTTAATTTGAGAATTTGCATTCAATCTTCTCTGCATTATATAATCTATATGTTCAGGAACGGTGCTGAATATATAAATGGGAAATAAGTGGCTTATGACCTTGTTTGTAAGGGCATATTGATAGATGGAGGCATCTATAATGATACCGTTGTATATATTAAAACAGTGGGCAAAGCTTCTGCTGTAATTTTCATTTATATGTACACGCAATATGCCTTGTATTGCAGGGACATCCATATCCACATACTTGCATAGTTGATAGATTAGTGAAGATATTAAAGGCCCGCTGTTTAAAATTGTGTATTTACTTATACAATATTGGCATAGGTTTTTAAAAAAATTTTTTTCAGATTTCTTCATGTAATTTACCTTTCCCTTCTAAGTAAATATTATAATTTATTTTTTAAAGAAATACCATATTGTATGGGCACTAAGTTAAGG
>NZ_FXYI02000251.1:0-3794 GCF_900184915.1 Clostridium sp. HV4-5-A1G
CGTCGGCAGCGTCTGATGTGTATAATAGACAGTTTTACAACTATAAAAAAATATTATATTTACGTTAATTCATACTATTCAGAATATTTCAACTTATACAGTACAATTTAAAATTTGTGTTATCATGATATACGATATTTATGTATATTTGTTAGAGGACAATAGAATAATATATCGAGGAAGGATTTTTGTGATGAAAGAGTTTATTTTTAATTTTACATTTATTTTTCAAATATCAGTTTTTACAATCACAATATACTATTTAGTACTTTCTTTATTTGGACTCTATAAAAAAAGAGATGATGGTGCCAAAAATTGTGCGCCCAATCATACTTTTGCATTGTTAGTGGCAGCTCATAATGAAGAGATGGTTATTGCAAAGATAATAGAGAGTTTAAAGGAGATAGATTATCCTAAAGATATGTATGATATTTTTGTAATTGCGGATAATTGCGATGATAGTACTGCTGATATAGCAAGAAAATATGGTGTAAATGTATATGAAAGAAAAGTTCCCGATAAAAGGGGGAAGGGATATGCCCTTGAATGGATGTTCAATAAGATATTTAAAATGGATAGAAAATATGATTCTATAGCTATTTTTGATGCTGATAACTTGGTTTCAAAAAATTTTCTAATGGAAATGAATTATAAACTGAACAAGGGATACAAGGTTGTTCAGGGCTATGTTGACAGTAAAAATCCAAACGATTCATGGATAACAGGTTCTTATTCAATTTCATTTTGGACTACAAATAGGCTCTTCCAGTTGTCTAGATCAAATCTTGGATTGTCAACTCAGATTTGTGGAACCGGTTTTTGTATGGATACAGACATTCTCAGGGAACTGGGATGGGGCGCAACCTGCCTGACTGAAGATTTGGAATTTACCTGTAAATTGGTTTTAAATGGACACAAAGTTGGCTGGGCTCATAATGCAGTGGTATATGATGAAAAGCCTTTGACATTAAAACAGTCCTGGAATCAAAGAAAAAGATGGATGAAGGGTTTCACTGATGTTTCCTCTAGATTTTTCTTTAAGCTTATAAAAAAATCTATAAGAGATAGAAGTTTTACATCTCTTGATTGTGCGATATATACTATACAACCTTTTATAACATTGTTGATTGGTTTATCAGCTTTAATAACTATTTTACAGAACAATAATGAACGTGGCTTAAATATATTTGTCATAAATTCACTGTTTCTGCCGGCTTTATGGAAGATATTCAGTATATTTCAATTTTTGATTACACCTTTTATAATGACCTTAGAATGTAAACTTTCTAAGAAAATGTTTTCTGTATTTGCATTATATTCTCTAAACATAATAGTACTTTCGTACATCTTTGGTTCTCCTACTTTTTTAGAAATGCTGCTTGGAAATATAGTATACCTGCTGATATTCGTATCCTTTATATCTTTTAACTGGGGTAAAGAGCCTCTTAAGATGTTTATATGGTATTTGCTCTATGGAATATACACTTTAACATGGATACCGATAACAATACAGGGAATATTGGACAAGAATAATAAGGAATGGGATCATACTAAACATATAAGACAGATAAGCATACAGGAAATGGAATAGGAAGAAAATCCTCGGTGATATATCATTGAGGATTGTTTTTTAATTTAAATAAAAATTTAAAAGCTGTGAATTGTGCATTGATTAAGAATAAGGGTGATGAATTATGATAGAAAGATTACAAAAATACATGTCCTATTGTGGTGTAGCTTCAAGAAGGAAGTGTGAAAATATAATATTACAGGGAAGAGTAAAAGTGAACGGCATTACTGTAAATAAATTAGGTGTGAAGATTGATGATAAAATGGATGTAATTTCTGTAGATAATGTGATAATAAAAAAGAGGGAGAAAAAAATTTATATATTGTTAAATAAGCCAATAGGATATGTTTCTACAGTTAAAGACGATAGGGGAAGAAATACGCTGCTGGATATTGTAAAGGTAAAAGAGAGGATTTATCCAATAGGCAGATTGGATTATAATACCTCGGGGCTCATAATATTAACTAATGACGGAGAAGTGTATAATAATATAGCTCACCCTAAGAGAGAACGAAATAAGGTATACATTGCTACATTAAGAGGCATACCATCTAATGATGCCATAGAAAAATTTAAAAATGGATTGGACATAGGTGGATATATAACTGCTGCCGCAAATTTTAAAGTAATTAATGCAAATAAAAATAAAAACGAGTCGAAAGTTAAAATAGAGATACATGAAGGTAAAAACAGACAGATAAGAAAGATGTGTGACAAGATAGGTTGTCCTGTACTAAAATTAACTAGAATAGCCATAGGAGATATACAGTTGGGAGATTTAAAAGAAGGAAGTTGGAGATATTTGAATAAAGAAGAAATAAATTATATAAAAAAATAAAAATGCAAATATGACAAATACTTATAAATAAAATAGATAAACAATTGAAAGATGTCTTGATAATCTAATCAATAGATGGTAAAATGAAACAAATATTGCAAAATAGATTGAGTGTGGATAGAAAGGAATGAATGAAAATGGAACAGGTTAATAATCAAGATTTAATAAGGACAATTCAAATTAAATTCCCAAGATTGAGTAAAGGTCAAAAATTAATAGCCGAGTATATCTTAAAGCATTATGACAAAGCAGCATTTATGACTGCTGCAAAATTGGGTTTAAATGTAGGTGTAAGTGAATCAACGGTAGTTAGATTTGCAAATGAACTGGGATTCTCAGGATATCCCAAATTGCAGAAATCCCTTCAGGAGCTTATAAAAAATAAACTTACCACTGTACAGAGAATAGAATTGTCAAATGATTTTGTAAGTCAGGAGAGCCCTTTAAAAAGTGTTTTAAAATCTGATATGGAAAATATAAGAGCTACCCTGGAAAAAATAAATCATAAAACTTTTGATGATGTAGTGGACAGTATATTTGAAGCTCAAAAAATATATATATTGGGCCTTAGAAGTTCTACTGCAATTGCAGATTTTTTAGGCTTTTATTTGAATTTAATATTAGATAATGTGAAGGTGGTTGGATATGGAATAAGTGATATCTTTGAGCAGATGATAAATTTAAAGGAAGGAGATTTAGTCATAGGAATAGGATTTCCTAGATATGCGGTGAGAACTATTGAAGCACTGGCCTTTGCTAAGAGTAGAAATGCTAAAATAATAGCTATTACTGACAGCTTATTGTCACCTCTTGCAGCTAGATCTGATTATACATTAATTGCTCAAAGCAATATGGCTTCGTTTGTAGATTCATTGGTAGCACCTTTAAGCGTAATCAACGCATTGATTATTGCTGTAGGATTACGAGAAAAAGAAAAAATATCCTCTACATTTTCAGATTTGGAAGATATCTGGAAAGAATACCAGGTTTACTCATTTAAAGATCAAAATTAGCTAAAATTAGGAAAATTGAATAATATGCAATAATTTATTAAATTATTAAAAGATTTTATGTAATTTTAAGAAGGAATTTTGAATTTTATATAGAATACTTTTATATAAGATAAATTAAAAATGTCTTAATTCTGTAATTTAATAAATAAGTGATTAATAATCACACAAGGAGGGTGTTACCACTTATGACTGATGAGAAAGTACAAAATTATGTCAATGGAGTAATTGAAAAAGTAAAGGCAAGAAATTCAAACGAGCCTGAATTCCTACAAACAGTGGAAGAAGTTTTAGGATCTATAGGACCAGTATTTGAGAAGCATCCTGAATATATGGAACAAAATCTTTTGGAAAGATTCTGTGAACCTGAAAGACA
>NZ_FXYI02000252.1:0-3755 GCF_900184915.1 Clostridium sp. HV4-5-A1G
AACCTTTCCTTATTTATTTTAAAAGTATAAATTTATATATTAAAATTCAGCAGAACCAGTAGTTCTGGGGAATGGTATTACGTCTCTTATGTTGGACATTCCAGTTATATACATAATTATTCTTTCAAATCCCAGCCCAAAGCCAGAATGTTTTGTCTCCCCGTATTTTCTAAGTTCTAAATACCACCAGTAGTCTTTTTTATTGAGGCCGAGTTCCTCTATTCTTTTTTCCAGTACATCATATCTTTCTTCTCTTTGGCTTCCCCCAACTATTTCACCAACTCCTGGAACTAATAGATCGGCAGCAGCTACTGTCTTTCCATCCTCATTTTGTCTCATATAAAAGGCCTTTATCTCCTTTGGATAATCAGTTACAAATATAGGTTTATTAAATACTTTTTCAGTTAAATATCTTTCGTGTTCTGTTTGGAGATCAATTCCCCACTCCACTGGATACTGAAATTTTTCTCCGCTTTTTTTAAGGATATCTACAGCTTCAGTATAAGTTATTCTGTCAAAACTTGAGTTAACTACATTATCCAACCTATTAAATAGATCTTTATCTATAAATGAATTAAAAAATTCCATTTCTTCAGGAGCGTTTTCAAGTACGTATTTTATCACATATTTTACTAAATCTTCAGCTACGTCCATATAATCTTTTAGTTCAGCGAAAGCCATTTCTGGTTCTATCATCCAAAATTCAGCAGCATGTCTTGCTGTATTTGAGTCCTCGGCTCTAAATGTGGGTCCAAAAGTGTATACGTTTCTGAAAGCCAGGGCCATGGTTTCAGCAGATAGCTGACCGCTTACAGTTAAATTAGTTTCCTTGCCAAAAAAATCCTTGGAAAAATCTACGGTTCCATCTTCTTTTTTAGGTATGCTGCCTAGATCAAATGAAGTTACTTTAAACATTTCACCGGCGCCTTCACAGTCACTTCCCGTTATTATAGGAGTATTTGCGTATACGAAACCTCTCTCTTGAAAGAATTTATGGACGGCATAGGCTGCTATAGAGCGAACTCTAAATACTGCAGAAAAAGTATTGCTTCTAGGCCTTAAATGAGCTATAGTTCTCAAATATTCAAGAGTATGTCTTTTCTTTTGAAGCGGATAATCTGGAGCTGAATTGCCTTCTAAAATTATTTTACTGGCTTTAAGTTCAAAAGGCTGTTTTGCATCTGGAGTAAGAACTAATATACCTTCAACTAAGAGTGATGAGCTAATGGCCAATTTTGATATCTGTTTAAAATTTTCAAGTGTATTATCAAAAACTATTTGAATATTCTTGAAAAATGATCCGTCGTTTAATTCTATAAATCCAAATGATTTAGAGTCTCTTATAGTTCTAATCCAGCCTGAAATTTGAATATTTTTGCCCGAAAATTTTTCACTTTCCCTGTACAGAGATTTTACTAATGTTGTTTTCATAGTGTCCTCCTTTGTAAACATATTATATTTTGAATTATTAATAAAAAAAGCCCTTCGTCCTTAAAGGGACGAAAGACTTTACTCGCGGTACCACCCAATTTGCCATAAAATATGACCAACTTTAAGATAACAACATATATTTTATTATCTTTCACTTTAAGGTACTGATTACCTCTAAGCCTACTTTCACGAAAGATTTCGGTTAGAAACTCCGAGATGTTCTTCGATATAGATCTATATTGGACTTCCACCATTACCAATTCGCTTTGAATAGATTCTATATTTACTCTTCTCTTCATGGTCTTATAAATTTATACAGTTTTAATATCATAAATCTTCATTCTAAGATTATAATATTTATAAGATACATTGTCAACAATTAGTGTATAAATGTTTAATTTCTTATTTCAAATTCATCTATGAAAGTATAATAGTTTGGTTTAGTGATGGAAGTAAGCTTTATATATCGGGCATTTATAGGCTTGTCTAAGGTAAGATATATGGGATATCTTGAGCCATTTCTATCCGAAAAAGGTACAGAAGGTATTCTCAACAGTCCTACGGGGGTAAAATTTATTCCATCTTCAGATATACCAATAGAAGCCCTTTCAGGGAGTTCAGCCCAGGGAATAGGATCTCTGAGATAATCCACTACGAATTGCTGTACGGGTTGTATTTTGCCTAAATCTATATTTATATCTATAGGATCGTTATACCATCCTACGAAGTCACTGCTCTTTAAAGAGTTTATAGAAGAGTATTTACCATCTGTGAGTTTGATAAAATGTACATCATTATACTTTTCATGGGGCAAAGGCGTAATAGAGTACTTGCAGTTTTTAGAAAGCAAATGTGGTAATTTGGCGAAAGTATCAATATTAACGGATACTGAATTCGAAGGTTTTGAAACATTCCCTGAAAATCCAAGGGATCTTACTGTATAAGTGCAGGATTTTGTATTCTCTTTTAACAAAGGCATGTCTATAATAGATTTTGAAAACCCGTTGGGGTTGCCACCATATTTTCTCTGAAGCATAATTCTTGAAATCAAAATATTGTCCCTATATATTTCGTAGCCGCATATGTTATCGGTGTTTTTGGGAACAGACCAGCTTATTTTGAATTTGTTATTTTCCACAGTTGTTATAGTTAAATTTTGAGGACTGTCTAATTTTTTATAAGGGAGTTTTCCGTGCTCTACATAATATGAATATGCTTTATTAAATCCACTGTCTATATTATTGGGACTGTAATAGTGACTGTAGGAAAAGCATATTATGTTGTCTACACAGGGGCTCTCCAATGTGAGTTGTTTTAGGAATCTGTCTAAAGGTACACTGGAATTATTTACATAGTCGAAATTTTCGGCATTTGACCAAAATAACATGCCAGGTTTTTTAGCTACAGCTTTTTTTAAGGCAGTATACCAAGAATTGACTTCCTCTAAATTTAATCTTCCACTTCCTACAGAGTCTTGTGGGCAAAATATGTCCCCCTTTTTAAAATTGGTTTTTGAAAATAGGTACTGCCAATTTGAAGAATATTGATTAGCAGTACCAGCAGATGAATTCATAAATGGAGATAATAGTATAGGAAGACGCTCTCCTTTGGAATTAAGATGGTTTATGTGAATATTAATGGCATTGGCTAAATTTTTAAATTCACTTATTTTAGTGTATTTGGCGTTGTCGACTTCGTAGGGGAAATACCACCCGTAGAAGGCATTTGGATATTTAGAATGATACTTTTTATACAGATCATCGGCTACAACGTTAGCTCTTTCCATCTGTGAGTTTAGCCACAGGTGGTTGTCTGCAGGTACCTGCCACCAGTCAGTGTTAAAATTAGGTCCTATAAAAACTTTCATGTTTAGGTGCTCCGCATTTTTTAAACATAATTCCACAGGATCTATATTCCCATATATTTTTTTATATCCAGAGATATTATTTTTATAGCAAGTATTTGTTATATTCCCTTGAGTTTGGGACACGTTTGTTATTATTATATATTTCATTTTATTTTCTTTGAGATAATTCAATTCATTTTTCCAGTCATTGCTATTCCAATGTTGTGTCATATCCAGCTGTATAAAGCTTCCCGTTATTATAGGATAATTTCTATTAGATCTAAGAGGGCTATTGAAGTAAATGAGTCCAAAAGTAAAAATTAATATAATTAAAGCTATATAGAGGAATTTTTTATTCATCATGGTGATAGATTTTCCTTTCTTAATTCTAAAAATATTTAAATGTATTTTGCATGTATCTTATAAACATCTTACGCTGCCGACGAAGCTATAAGTGTAGATCTCGGTGGTCGCCGTA
>NZ_FXYI02000253.1:0-3755 GCF_900184915.1 Clostridium sp. HV4-5-A1G
GAAATCCTTGGTGTTCACATCATGGCACCCAGGGCCACGGATCTCATAGGGGAAGCTGCACTTGCACTGAGGCTTGAAGCTACTGTAGACGAAATAATTACTACTGTGCACGCCCACCCGACTATAGGTGAAGCTTTCAAGGAAGCTGCACTGGCTTCCCAAAACAGGACCCTTAATTCTGTAAATTAAAATCAAACTGATTTGGAATAATTCTAAGCTTTAATAATTTTTTATTAAGGCTTAGAATTATTTATTAGAGGTGATAAAATTGAAAGTAATTTGTATTGGAGATAGCCTGACCTATGGATACGGACTTAAGAGAAATGAGGTCTGGACAAATGTTCTTGGAAGAAAGCTTGGAGTTGAAGTCATAAACAAGGGTGTATCGGGAGATACTTCAGCGGGTATGCTGTCCAGGCTGTATAACGATGTTATTCTGAGTAGGCCAACGCATGCTGTGATTATGGGGGGAACCAATGATCTTGTCTGGAATTTGGATATAAGGCAAGTTATATCAAATCTGGCAACTATAGCTTTTCAACTTATGCAAAATTGTATAACGCCTGTATTTGGATTATCAGTGCCGATTTGCACTGAACTGGCTAGGAAAAATTGGGGCCTTATGTCTGATTTCAGTAACATAAACAAAAATTTAAAAGTATTGAATGATAAGGTGGTGAAATTTTCCCAAAATTATAGCATACAGGTAGTAGATCTTTATTCTCCTTTTACTGGAAGCAACGGAGAGGGTCAAGAGGAGTACTATATTGACGGGCTTCATTTAAACATTGATGGAAATGTAAAAATGGCAGATATTATTTTCAACATATTGGTTTAATTTTGTGATGGCAGTGATATCCATGGTATAAAATGAAATTTTGAAATTGCTATTGTAATATGATATCAACTGTGATATTATCAAGAACGTAAGTAAATCAGACAATCGCTGCTATAGTATTATAGGAGAGGAAAGTCCGAGCTTCACAGGGCAGGGTGCTGGGTAATGCCCAGTCAGGGTGACCTGAAGGAAAGTGCAACAGAAATATACCACTGCAGGCAGCAGAATATGACAATTTGTCATGCAGTAAGGATGGAAAGGCGAGGTAAGAGCTCACCAGCGCAGGGGTGACTCTGCGGCTGTGTAAACCCCACCTGAAGCAAGATCGAATAGGAAAGTACAAAAAAGTGGCCCGCTTTGCTTTCGGGTAGTATCGCTTGAGCCCATTGGTAACAATGGGCCTAGATAGATGATTGTCTAATACAGAACTCGGCTTAAAGATTTACTTGCCGCCTGAAAACACTGAGCTTTATGCTTGGTGTTTTTCATTTTGTTTACAAATAGTTTATCAATGTGACATTAGAATGTAACAAGTATAATATATACTTATAAATAAGTAGTTCTTAAGTATTGTCCTCTTTAAAAATAATTATAAGTGTAAATTAGTGCCTGTGGTTGCAGGGCACGATAAACTTAAATGCAACCGCAAATAGATCTCCTTTATTATTGTTATGTAAGCACCTGTTTTATAGGGTGCTTATTTTGCGTAGTAAAAAATGTGATATAATATAAAAACTCAATAGAATGTCCTTCAAAATATTTGCAAAAATCGTATATAAATATAAAACATACAATGTTATTGATTTACGAAGAGAGGAAATTAGTGATGGACAAAGACGAAAAAACTAAATATAGTGTATCTGAAATGATACAAAAATTGGAGAAAAATTCTGATTTATTATTTGTAGATAAAAGTGGAAATGCTTTTGGTGTAGGAGAGTACGGATATTTAGAAGTATCGGATATTCAGAGAATTAATATCAATGATAAGAGCTGGAAACTTGTTAAAAAAGTAATTAGCTTCAATGATGCACTTACTGAATTTAATGATCTCAATAGAGATATATATTGCAAATATGGTGGTTCATTAATGCATTATCATACCAATGATATTGATGAGTCACATTATTTGGTAAACGATAAGAATGATCCTATAAGTTCAGATGAAATATTAAATGGAACTTGGTATGTAGGTTATTCAAATAGAAGGTAAATTTTATAGAATAAGCATCCGTCATTTAGGGTGCTTATTTTGTATTTTGCATAGAGAGAAGAATGAATTAAATAGAGATTGCCAGGATATTATAGTATAAGGGTTTAATTCTACTGTATATCAAAATATTAGTAAAACTTAAGAGGAGGTGTAAAAAGTGATATGGGATACAGTTATTCCAACTTAAAAAAGGATTTAATTTTAATATTTGTAATGGGTGCTTTATACATGGTGCTTGAAGGGCTATGGAGGGGCTGGACTCATATAAGTATGCTGGTAGTAGGAGGTTTAAGTGCTTTTTTAATAGGAAGACTTAATGAACGCCCTAAATTCTATGCTAGGAAAATGTGGCAGGAATGTGTTATAGGCACTTTTATAGTTCTTGTATTGGAATTTGTAAGCGGTATACTCCTTAACATATGGTTAAAACTTGATGTATGGAATTATTCAGGCAGCTGGGGCAATCTATATGGGCAGATATGCGTACCGTGTGCATTATTGTGGTTTACACTGATGCCGCTTTGTATATATGTAGATGACTATTTGAGATATAAGCTGTTTGAAGAGGAAAGGCCAGCAGGGTTATTAAAAAATTATAAAGATCTATTTACGGGTAATTAGAAGCATTTTATATATCGAGCATTTAAGATATTGCATATTGTGCTATAATAAGATAGAAATTCTAGCGAGGAGCTGGGATTATGTTTTAATAAACAAATAGTATGGCAGATTTAAATTTTAGGAAAGGTTGTAATATACGTATGAATCCAATAGCTTTTTCCATTAATGGTTTTCAAATAAGATGGTATGGAATTATAATAGCATTAGGAATGCTGACGGCTATTTTGCTGGCCAATTCAAATTGCAAGTATAAAAAATATAATTTTGATGTTTTGATAGATGTATTTTTAGTATCTTTTCCTTTTGCCATAGTGGGTGCCAGGGCCTATTATGTTATTTTCCGATTTCCGTATTATAAGGATAATCTCATTGATATGATAAATATAAGGCAGGGTGGACTTGCAATTCATGGTGGGCTTATATTTGGTATACTGGCAGCCTATATATTCAGCAGATATAAAAAATTAAATTTTATAAAGATAATGGATTTTGTGGCCCCATCTATAGTACTTGCCCAGGCAATAGGCAGGTGGGGTAATTTTTTTAACAGTGAAGCCCATGGGGGTCCTGTTAGTTATGAATTTATAAGCAAGTTTCCACTTTTTATACAAAGGGGAATGTATATAGATGGTACGTATTATCACCCTACATTTTTATATGAGTCCATTTGGGATTTATTTGTTTGTGTTGTTTTAATTTATATATTGAGAAAAAGGTATAGAAAGGGAGCTGTAATATCAGCTTATATTGGGCTATATTCTCTAGGAAGGTTTTTTATAGAAGGACTGAGGACAGACAGTTTGATGTGGGGAAATATAAGAGTTGCCCAGTTGGTTAGCCTGATGGGAATTATATTCGGGGTGATTTATTTTGTGTATATAAGAGTTGAAAAAAACAAGGGTATATCTTGATATAGGTTATAAAAAAAGGTTGAATAAGCCTTTTTTTTAGTTCGTAATGAATATCAAGGTGACATTATCACAAGTTAATAACAGTAATTATATATAGATTGTTTACTAGTATAAGTTAAATGTATTATCTGTCTCTTAAACAAATCTCAGAGCCCACGAGAACGTACTAGAT
>NZ_FXYI02000254.1:0-3723 GCF_900184915.1 Clostridium sp. HV4-5-A1G
GAAATATAGTTACATATATAGTATTATATTAATGTAAAAATAGATTTAAACAAAAAAGGAGATACTATGCCAATTATAGAAGTTCTTCAAAAATGGTATAAAAATATATCCAAGAGCAGCATTTGCACGGGCATACAGATAGAAACTGTAAACAATTGTGGGTGGTGTGTATGCATTGACCTATTTGATACAGTTTATGAAACTGAGAGTTTCAAAACCGTATATATACGAAAGGGTGATGATAATTGGTTTAAGTGTATTAAAAAGAATGGTTTATTTAAGGGTTATGGTGGAATTGAAAACCTGGAAGATATTTTAAATGTTTTTTACTGCTGGATTAAGTGATTTTTAAGTTCCTATGTTTTGAGGGGGGATACTATGAAAACAAAAGAAAGTTATAATTTAGTTGCTTTTGGTGATTCTATAACAAAGGGCGTTATATATGACAGCAGGAGGGCAAGATATTCAAGGTTAAAGGACTGTTTTGCCAGTATAGTTGGAAGAAGTTTTAAGGGAACTGTATGCAATGCCGGGAGGTTTGGAAGTACGATCAAGAGAGGAATAAGCAAGATGTATACTGATGTCATAATAAAAACTCCAGATATTGTATTAATAGAGTTTGGGGGAAATGACTGTGATTTTGACTGGGGGGATATAGCAAAAGACCCCGATTCCAAGCACAGGCCAAAGACGGATATCTCAACTTTTAATGATATGCTGTCCAATATGATATGCACCTTTAAAGAATCCGGTATAATACCGATGCTTATGACACTGCCTCCTCTGGATTATAAAAGATACTTTAACTGGATTACAAAGGGAGATAAAACAGCCGAAAAAAATGTTTTAAAGTGGTTGGGTTCGGAAGTGAAAATTTACAATTGGCACAGGACATACAGTGAAATGATTACAAAGGTGGCCCATAGGACAAAAACTACCTTGATTGATGTGAGATCGGAAATTCTCAAACAAAATGACTACAATAAATTTTTGTGCATAGATGGTATTCATCCTAATTTAGAGGGACATTCCCTGATTGCCCATATAATACTCAATTTTCTCAAAGATAATTACAGTTTTTTACTGCTTTGAAGAATAATATGAGTACACTGCACATACTAATTTTATAGAGAAATGAAATATATTGCAGGGTATGGTGATTGCATTGATGATAGATAGTCCCTTTCGTAAAATGTTCAATTATTACAATGAAAAAATGCAAAATAATTTTCCACAGGCATCGGGTACATTTATTCAACCGGATATGGTGATAAAATGGAATGACTTGGAATGGCAGAAAGAACTCTCCTATTTGAAAGAAGTTAAAATGAAATATATTGTGATGAACACTTTTGTGGTTCAAAACCAAAGTATCAAGAGAGTATATGAGACTTCAATAGAAAATGAAAATAGGGCTGGAAGGGTGGATGTAGTTGACACCTGCCTGAGAAATTGTGAAAAATTTGGCTTTAAGGTATTCCTGGGAATTGATTACAATGTCTTGTGGTGGAGGATAGGGCCTAGAAAACCAAGATGGCTGTATGAACAGATGAAAAAAGGAAATCTGATAGTGCAGGAATTGTATGAAAAATACCATGGCAAATATAAAAATGCTTTTTACGGATGGTATTGGGTCTATGAAGTGGATAATCTTAATTTTAAAAATTTAAGAGATTTTAAAGTATTGGCCAATGCTGTAAATATAAATTTGGAATATATGGATAAAAATGATTTGAGACTGCCATTTATGATATCGCCTTTCATGAACTCAAAATATTCTACTCCGCAGCTCTATGCAGATAATTGGAAGTATTTTTTCAAAATAGTTGATTTAAAAGAAGGGGATGTATTCTGTCCACAGGATTCAGTGGGAGGCGGAGGACTTGATATAAGCCAGGTGAAAGATTGGTTTCAGGCTCTTGAGGGAGCTGTAAAATCAAAAAAGGGAATTTTATTTTGGGCCAATGTAGAGACCTTTGATCATACCAACTGGTCAAGTGCATTTATGAAGAGGTTTATAAAGCAAATGAGGCTTGAAAATCCATTTATAGATGATATCATAACTTTTTCCTACAGCCACTATTACAGCCCGGTCAATATAAACAGTGGTTTTCACAGGGCCTATAAAAGGTATTTGTATCAGCATGAAGTCTATAACAAAAGACCGGATCCGCCTAAATGGGTTAAAATTCACAAAATGGAGAATAAAATTTCACTTCAGTGGGAAGCATCTGGAAATATAGCGGGGTATAGAGTATACTGCAATGGAAAGAATATATATTCTCCTGTTGTGCAGAGAAAATATGGCGGGAATAAAGATCAGACATGGGGAAAATTTGTATGTAAAAATATTTCAGCGGAATCTAAATATCAAATAGAAGCCGTGGATTTTTGGGGGAACGTATCAAAAAAAATTACAGTATAGAATTATTGTAAAAAAATTTTGCCTATATTTTGAGGAATATGAGAAAAATCTTTTTCAAGAACCTTAGAAAAACCTAAAAATGAAAGGATTAACTTAAAGTGAAGAAAATAGTCAGGTTTATACCCAACGGAATTACAGTGCTAAGGATAATTATGTCCATTTTATTTGTATCAAATATTTTGGAGCAGTTTAAGCATGGACAGCAGAAAATTTTCAGCCTTATAGCCTTATTTTTTTGTATATGTGTATCAGATTTTATTGATGGATACATTGCAAGAAAATTCAACTGCACTTCAACAGCAGGTGCAAAACTTGACATCTTTGCAGATCTGTTTTTCATAATTTCATCTTATGTAATTTTAATAATTTTGAGAATATTGCCTTTATGGTTCTTGATATTTATGTGCCTCAAATTTATAGAGTTTTTATGTACATCAAATTTTATAAAGAGATATGATAAATTATCAATGCATCCATTCATTTTTGACAGACTGGGAAGAATTGCAGCAGTTATGATTTTTATTGTACCGGGTATAGCTTGTATATTTAATATTTTTACATATGATAACTCTGCATATATGGTAAATTTCTTATTGTATATTATATTGATATTAGGACTATTGTCTTCATGCTTGAGGATAAGAAAATGTTTTAAATTATTGTCTTGACAGCCAGTTTACAAAGTGATATATAAAGAATGTTTACTTGAAATACTACTGTTGACTGAAAGCTGATCATGTAATAAAATGTAAAAGTGGGCGGTATTTATTAAAAGCTGTACCAATATTATTTATATACATATATCTGCTTATATCATTTGAATAAGACAGTCAATAAAGGTCTCCCTGGTTTTGAATTAAACTTAGGAGTTTTGTATCACTTCTTAAATTTACAGGAAGAAAGGAGTGATTGGTTGATAATAGATTTGTTGGA
Organism: Clostridium sp. HV4-5-A1G; assembly: GCF_900184915.1. Lineage (NCBI taxonomy): Bacteria > Bacillati > Bacillota > Clostridia > Eubacteriales > Clostridiaceae > Clostridium > Clostridium sp. HV4-5-A1G. The sequence goes on from NZ_FXYI02000254.1 coordinate 3,359, forward strand.
GTAGAAAAATCAGGCTTTTTTTAAGTGAATATTTTGTCCCGGGTAACGTGGGTATTAAGGGCTATGATAGCAGAAACTACAAGTATGCATTAGAAGCTAAAGGTACTAATGTGAAATTAGAGGGACTAATATTAAAAAATAGTGATACACATTTATTAAAATTCTTGATGACATAATCTCAAGTATTTGGCAGAATATACAAAGATTTAATTCGAAAGATAAGGTTATATGTCACGTCAATAGCTTTTATCTTCAAAAATCTTTTCTAAATATAAACAATTTTGGTGTTTTCAGATATAAATTCATTCCATATTTTAATTTTCTAATAAATATTTCACCTATAAAAAATTTGAAAAATTAAATAA
>NZ_FXYI02000255.1:0-3717 GCF_900184915.1 Clostridium sp. HV4-5-A1G
AAAATAAACAGATTAAATTTTGAATAACTTATGTCTTTTAAATAAATCATGATTAAATTTTCTAAATATATGATCACGATCTATTTAATATTATAATATCTCATTTTAGTGTTTATTTCAATAATTTTTTATTGGCATATCATTTGTATTAGATATCGATCAAATATGCATCTTTTAAATCTGATCTATGAACAGTAAAAAAGTAACTTAACTAAAATAATCATTAAAATTCATGCCTTATAGCTAATTGTTAGGTAATTGATAAGCCTTAACAACTCTTCTAATATATTTCATTACTTTTTTCAAAGCTTCTTCTGAACTATATGGTGGATTCTTCTTTAGTAGATTTGACAATACGCTTTGATATATTAAAATAGTGATTTCATTTAATTCTACTATATCCTCTTCATTGAAATACCCTTCCTCAACACAACCTTCAAATGAATATAATGTTCTTGAATAAATATCATTCCCTATTAACATAGAATTAAGACGAAGTGACGAATCAGCCAATTCTTCGGGAAATATTCTATAATACTCACTAATAGTGTTATTCAATGAATTACTATGGCCTGAAAAAAAAATAAGATTGTAAATTTCAGGTCTTTCAAATGAATAAGCACAAAAGCACTTCCATATTAAAATATATCTTTCAAAACTATTCTTAGCATTTTTTATATAATTCTTTAAGCCCTGAGTATAATCTCTTAAATATCTTATACATGCAAATAAAACAAGATGATCTAAATCCTCAAAATAATTATACAAGGTAGAGCTGCTATATCCTGCAATACTTGATACCTTTCTTATCGTAACGTTCCCCACACCTTCAGTATCAATTATCATAAATGTAGCATCTATAAATTTATTCATTATCTTTCTTTTAATTAAAGTTTTTCTATCCATTTTATCACCCATTCTCAAATAACTTCTTTAAAATAAATTATTCAAACCTTAATTTACTCAGTACCACTTTATAGAAAACCAATTGTCAACATTATTAATTATACCATCAAAAAATCAGATTGACCTTTATAAATTGTAAACGGTTGAGAAAATAGCATATTTTAAAACAAGGGTTATTGTTGTAAAGATGAAAAATAAATACATGAAATTGATATTAACATTTGTACTGATAAGCTAATGTATCAAAATTAAAAAGAAAACCTAAAGATATGAATGTAAAGAAAGCAGATCGTGAATTTAGTGATTATGTTATTTTTAATGATAATGGGATACCATCGTAAGTTCATTACCTAATTAGACTTTAAAATAATTAATACTGTGAAAAAATATAAAATATATTTTTTCAGAGCGCCAACAAAGTCGACACTCTGAAACTAGAGAAATTCTAATCTTTTTTTATCCGACCGCTACCATTACCCCAATATACTGAGGTATCACCCATTATCCCATAAGAAAATATTTTTCTTAAACATTCTTTAATTACATCACTACTCTAATAACACCGCAAGCTAACCTTCTACCAGACGCTCCAGAAGGCTGAGTTCTATAATCATCTGGGCTCTCATGTATGATCACTGATTTTCCAATAATCTGAGCAACATTAAATTTATTTGTAAAAAAAGTCATTCTAGAGTAACCATTATTAGAAAAGAGAACAGGAAAATCTCCTGCATGATTGCCATGGGGCTGGTTAGTTGGATTCCAATGTTCTCCGGCAGAACTGAATGGTTCAGCAGAATCACCTACAGCACATGTACCATTTTGGTGTATATGAAATCCATGAGGCCCAATTTGAGGATTTCCATCCATGGCAGGTCTATAAGTAGGTAATCCATTAACTTCTACAGAAACCTCAGTCCCCCCAGGTACTTGAGTAAAGACAGCAGTACCTCTTATGTTAGGATCCAAAGGGCCTCCCGCTATATGGGCCACAGCTTTTCTGGCAGGTACATTCATATTATCATTTCTATACCCATAGTCATTATGACTTAAAAAAGGGCATTCATATTTGTCAAAATACATAACATCCTCCAAATTAAACACTTCAATTTATGCTATGTAAAACTTTTAAAATAGTTACAATTGTTTCGCTTGTTACATACATTTTATACGTCTCCTGAATATTCATAATTTTTCTCTTAAATCTTTAACTATTTTAACGAATTGCCTGTACCTGTAAAACAACTCTTTTATCATATACTCAGTTCATTTGATCACGATCATTTCATAGTCTCGAGTACCTAAACCAATTTTCTCTGCATGTTCCAAGCAGCTACGCCATTCGGATCCAGGTGTAGAATTGGTAAAATGGTCATGATGGTCAATGAAACTCGGCTTTGACATATTATCAAATAGTTGGCTTCCTGGAAGTGGTGTGGCTTTCAAACAGGCGTCTGCACAGGCTTGATCTAATGCCAGCGGGTCAAAGGATGCAAACATACCCAAATTAGGCAGAATAGGCACGTCGTTTTCTCCGTGGCAGTCACAATTTGGAGACACATCCACCACAAGTGAAATATGGAAACTAGGGCGGCCATCTACTACAGCCTTAGCATACTCCGCCATACGGCAGTTTAGCAGCTCGTTGGCAGCATTGTTGTCGAATACAATAGCATCAAAATTGCACGCACCCAGACATCTGCCGCAGCCAACACAATTTTCGTGATTAACCATCATCTTCTTGCTGACTGCATCAAACTCCAGTCCATCGTTGGCACATTCCCGCTGACATCTCCTACAGCCCCGGCACAGTGCTTGGTCGATGTGTGGCTTGCCACTGCTGTGCTGATCTGTTTTTCCAGCACGAGAACCGCAGCCCATACCGATATTTTTGATGGTGCCGCCAAAACCAGTCATCTCGTGCCCCTTGAAATGTGTCAGACTGATGAACACATCCGCGTCCATAATGGCACGTCCAATTCTGGCTTCTTTTACATATTCACCTCCTGATACAGGTACTGCAATATCGTCTGTACCCTTCAATCCATCCCCGATCAGAACAGGACATCCCACAGTCATTGGTGTAAAGCCATTCTCCCATGCACATTCTAAATGTTCAAGAGCATTTTTTCTGCTGCCAGGGTACATAGTATTACAATCAGTTAAAAAAGGCCTTCCACCTAGCTCCTTTACTACGTCAGCCACAGCCTTGGCATAATTGGGGCGAAGGTAGCTTATGTTCCCCAATTCACCAAAATGCATCTTAATAGCAACAAACTTGCCATCCATATCGATCTGTCCAATACCAGCCCTTTTGATTAATTTTTTAAGTTTAGTTGGCAGTCCATCTCCAAAAGCCACCGTGTGAAAATCCGTAAAATAAACTTTTGCTTTTTCCATTTTTCATTCACTCCCATTTCGAAATTGTTATATGCATAAAAGGAGCGTTGTAATCATCGTTCCTTAAATAACATTATACTCGCTAGAGTTAACTCTAGGTCAATAGTTTAATAAATTTAATTTCGTAATAGGAAATGAAAACCTTTATAAAGGTTTTCAAAACTATATCGCTGAATATTCTGATATGAACGTGGTTGAATTGTACACGGTTCATGGCTTCAACCACAAAAGAAAGCAATTAATCTATAGATATACTTTAATCGTATACAATATTCATAACTCTCTCAAATAAAATTATAGGATTCTGGATATACTACTAATATATTTTTTAACATTTTAATTACCTAAGTTTTGTACCAACGTAAAATAATATTTTTGATTTTAATGCCAGTAAATTTAAGCCAATAATTA
>NZ_FXYI02000256.1:0-3707 GCF_900184915.1 Clostridium sp. HV4-5-A1G
TAATAATAATATCTTTGAGTACAAAAATCATATAATTTATAGACTAAAGTAAAAATAATTTATATGTCAATTCATTTTTAAGCTAATCACATATATCTACTATTTTCCCAGGATTTAAGATGAGATTGGGATCAAGCGCCTTTTTTATTCTCTTTGTCATCTCTATCTGTACAGGCTCCAGAACAAATTTCAAATATGGTTTTTTCTTATTTCCTATACCGTGCTCGCCTGTAACCGAACCGCCCAGATCCGCACACAATTTATATATATCCGACATCAATTTAGGTATTTTTTCATACCATTCATCCAAGGTAGAATTTGGGTTTTTATGAGGATTTGGATGAAGATTTCCGTCACCTGCATGTCCATAGCATGGAATAGGAATATCATATTTTTTAGACAATTCCTGCATTTTTCTCATACATTCAGGTATCTTGGACACTGGAACAACCACATCGTCTAGCACTACATGAGGATTTGTCTGCTTCCATGCATCAGTTATATTCCTTCTTATTTTCCACATTCTTTCAGATGTAGTAGCATTATCTGCGATATATACATCAATAGCCCCATTATCCATGCATAGATTCCCAATTATCTCACTTTCATTATCCAATTCATCTTTACTATTTCCATCCAACTCAATTAAAAGCATTGCACCTGAGCCTTCAGATGAAATATTTTCGTTTAGGTATTTACAAGAATTTTCAAATGATGCCGCATCCATAAACTCTATGGAAGTTGGTATAACTTTTCCAAAAGTCATTATTTTGGGAACCATGCTTATTGCACTATCTATATCCTTAAATAATACAAGCAAATCTATTGTTTCTTTAGGAAGAGGCATAAGCTTTATATATATCTTGGTAAATATACCAAGAGTACCTTCTGAACCTATCATTAAATGTATTAAATCATAGCCTGCCACATCTTTTACTCTTTTTCCACCCAGATGAGCTATTTCACCAGTTGGCGTTACAACATCAAGACCGTAAATATATCTTCCAGTGACGCCATATTTGACAGCTTTTCCACCTCCAGCATTTTCAGCTATATTTCCACCTACATAGCATGACTCAACGCTCATAGGGTAACCTGCATAAAATAATCCATCTTCTTTTACCGCATCATTTATTTCATTTGTTACAACTCCAGGCTCCACGACAATCATTAAGTTTTCCTTATCTATTTCAAGTATTTTATTCATTTTCTCAGTGGATATTACTATTCCCCCATATTGCGGAACAGCTCCGCCAGATAAACCGCTGCCCGCTCCTCTCGGAGTTACCGGTATTAGATATTTATTTGCCAATTTCATTATTTTTGAGATCTCTTCTTCACTTGATGGTTTAAGTGCGACTTCTGGCATATGAGCATAAACCTTTTCTGCTATTTCATCATGTGAATACTGCTCCAAATTTTCATTATCATAAATGACATTTCTCTCTCCGACAATTTCTATAAGCTCATCAATAATCTGTGGTGTAATTTTATTGTATTTCATTTTTAAGCCTCCTTTTTCTTATATTCTTTGATCCCTTTTATTAAAGGCGGAAGAATTTCATTTAAATCACCTATAATACCAAGGTCTGCCACTTTAAAAATTTGCGCATCGGGATCATTATTTATAGCTATAATATTTTCTGAAGTTTGCATACCAGCAATATGTTGAATTGCACCTGAAATGCCTATTGCCATATATAGATTAGGTGAAACAGTTTTGCCACTTAATCCAACTTGATGAGGATAGGTCATCCAATTTTTATCAACAACATCTCTGGAAGCACCAACTTCCCCTCCAAATATTTCTGCTAATTCTTCCAAAGCATTAAAATTTTCAGCCTTTCCTAATCCCCTGCCTCCAGCTACAATAATTTTTGCATCTTGTATACCTACCTGTTGGGTTTCATCTTTTAAAAATTTAATGAATTTGGTCTTAACCTCTGAGGAATCATCTATAAATTCTCTTTTTATAACTTCTCCCTTTCTACTTTCATCAGCTGCCATAGGTTTCATTGAATGTGGTCTCACCGTAGACATTTGAGGTCTTGTATTAGGTGTCTTTATAGTTGCAAGTATATTACCACCTATTGCTGGTCTTGTCTGAAGTAAATTACCTGTGCCCTCTTCTATATCGAGGCCTGTACAATCTGCCGTCAATCCCGTTTTCATTTTTATGGCTACGTAAGGCATCAGAGTCCTTCCTGTAGTCGTAGCTGCTGCAAAAAATATATCCGGCTTAAATTCCTTAAGAAGAGATATTAAAACTTTTGCATAGGATTCAACGATGAAATGTTCAAGATGGCTGTCATTAACAACATAAACCTTATCTGCACCTCTTGCTATCAATTCATTGATATCTTCAGTCTTAATATTATTTCCTATAATAACAGAAGAAAGTGGTGCGTCTAATTTCTTTGCAAGTTCCTTACCCCTATTTAATAGTTCAAAAGATATACTATTTAAACTGCCACATCTAAATTCCGCAAGTGTCCATATTTCTTTCATATAAATGCCTCCTACTTTAATAATTTAAAATATTCTTTTACAGTAAAAAATAAGTTTAATTAATAACTTGTACACTTATTTATATTATTGCTTTAGATGACAGATAATTTAAAATATTTCCTACAACCTTATCTACATCTTCTTCACTTTTAACTTCAAATTTTTGACCCTCTCGAGCTACTTTAGGGCTATCTATTTTAACTACTCTTGTTGGAGAGCCCTTGAGCCCTAAAAATTCGTCCTTAGCTTCTATATCTTCAGCATTCCATACTTTAACATCCATTTTTCTGGCCTTCATTTTGCCTTTAAAATTTGGAAGTCTTGGAGCACATATCTCCTTCGAAACAGTTAGCGCAGCAGGTAATTTCATATCTAAAAGTTCATACCCATCTTCCACAAGTCTTTTTATACCTATATCGTTTTCACTTACGGAAACTATTTCACTTGTAAATGTAGCTACAGGCAAGTCAAGAAAAGATGCAATTCCCGGCCCAACTTGAGCTGTTTCTCCATCTGTTGCTCTTTCACCGCAAATTACAAGATCAAAATCTTTTATCTTTTTTACAGCACGTGATATAACATATGATGTAACCCATGTATCCGATCCTGCAAATTTTCTATCCGATAACAATATTCCATCATCGCATCCCATAGAAACTGCTTCTTTAATCGAGGCCACAGCACTCTGGGGTCCCATGGATAAGGCAATAACTTCTCCACCATATTTTTCTTTTAGCTGTACAGCTGTTTCTACTGCATATAAATCCATAGGATTTATTATACTTTCAACACCACTTCTAACAATAGTACCTTTTTCCGGATCCATTTTTACATTGCTTGTTTCAGGCACTTGCTTAACTGGAACTATAATTTTCATATGTTACACTCCTTATCTTTTTAAAAATCAAAACCATGTTTTTGAATAATATTGTTTTATTTCTAATCTTCGTTTAAACGATATATAAAATATATAATTTCACATAGTAAAATCATATATTTTATTTTACATGTGTATTATAAAACAAATATAAAATTAGTTCAATACTCAAATAGAAAATTATCTAAAAATTTTCTATAATGTAATCCATTGCACATTCAATAATTATTTAAAGCCATTAAATGTAATCATTATCATGTAAAAATAAATTTATTATTCTGAATTATCTGTCATCTATAAATATTTTATTCTTATAGTTAAT
>NZ_FXYI02000257.1:0-3663 GCF_900184915.1 Clostridium sp. HV4-5-A1G
ATTTTTATCTATAAGAAAATATTTTAAATATTTTCTATCCTTATTTATTTTATTTTGGCTATCTATACTGTAATTTTCTCTTGGAGTTGTATTTAACACCATATTACAAGTAAACTTATTTTTATTAGTTATCACCTTAAATCCCTTCGATATATTTTCTATATCTAAAACTTCTTCTCCTAACTTAAAATTAACCCCATTGTCAAATGCAATTTCACCATATGAGATTGCTAAATCATAAGGAGATATAATTCCCGTATTTTCAGAATAAATAGCTTTTCTTATATTCTCATTCAATCCAGGTTCTACTTTATAAATTTCCTTAGGATTCAATAAATGTATATTTTTTATTCCTCTTTTTAAAGCTGTACAATATATTTCAGTCAACCTTTTTTCACTTTCCCGGTTATTTGCAACAAGTAAATATCCCTTTTTTTTAAAACAAATATTAAATTTAGATGCTAAGCCAGGTATAAGTTTGTTACCCATAAGTTCTAATCTGGCCAATAATGTATCTTCACATTCTAATCCATCATAAACTATAGAAGAATTTATAAGTGCTACATCATCAGCTATATCATAGTCCTTTTCAATCAATGCTATATTTAAATTATATTTGGAAAGTTCATAAGAAACTGCACATCCTACTATTCCTCCACCCAATATAATTACATCATAATCCATGTCAAATCTTCCTTTCAAAGTACCTAAACACATTCTTCTATAATCCAAAACACTATTTCTATTTACTTAATGAATCTATTATTTTTCCAAGTTCCTCAATATCTTCTCCATATTTTGCCCAATCTCCATTTTTTTGTGCACTTATTGCATTATCATATAAGGTTTTTGCCCTTTTCATTTGATCACTATTAACGGAAGGTGTCGTTTGCTTTTGAGAATTATCAATACTTTCATTACTAGAATCCTGATTATAATTAAATATTTGATTTAAGGCATCGTCTATACTTTGAGCTAACAATATCTTATCCCCGTAAGATACTATAACTCTTTTCATCTCAGGGATACTATCTTTCCCATTAGCTCTTAAATACATAGGCTCTACATATAGCAACGAATTTTTTATAGGAACTATCATAGTATCACCAAATTGAACTGTAGAACCATTTTTATTCCAAAGAGACAACTGCTGAGATATAGTTGTATCCTGATTTAATTTTTGTTTAAACAGATAAGGGCTGTATATAGTTTTTTCAGGCGGAAATTTATAAAGAATGAGTTTTCCATAATTGTCTCCATCCATTCTAGCGCCAAATAAAGCAACCATATTATCCTTATCTCTCATATTGAAATACTGTAATAATATCATTTCTTCCTTTGAAGCACCTGCGGGCCTCATAACCACATAAGGTGATTCAATTAAACTTTTTTCTCCACTAACTTCCTTTTGATTACTGGCTACTTCCCATAAATCCTCACCACTATAAAATACTCCTGGATTTGTTACATGGTATTTTCCAAGTATGCTACATTGAATATTAAATAGATCTTTAGGATACTTAAAATGCTTAACTATATCTTGTGACAACTCACTTACATCTTTAAATAGCCCGGGAAATATTTTCGCATAACTTTTAATTATAGGATCATTTTTATCCATGATATAAAAATTAACATTTCCATTTTCAGCATTCATAACAACTTTTACAGAATTCCTTATATAGTTAAGTCCATTTTGCGGCTGTGAAAAAGGATATTCATTTGAGAATGTATAACCATCTAAGATCCAATAGAGTTTACCACCACTCATTATTATATATGGATCAGATTCATAATTTAAAAACGGTGCAATTTTATTAACTCTATCTTTTATATTTCTATTTATCAATATTTTACTTTCCTTAGTTATATCCCTAGATAAAAGAAAATTTATATCCTTTTGATTTATGGCAAACAAAATTCTGTTGATTATTCCCAGCTTTATTCCAGCAGTGCCATTATAGTTATTAGTTGCATTATCGCTTCCTTTTGGGTAATCAAACTCATCCAATTTAGTATTTACAACTGCATAATCGTCTGTTTTCTCTCCAAAGTATATCCTTGGATTAGCTAATTTTATATCTGTAGAATTTTGCGGAGGCATATCCTTTACGACAAAATTAGGCTGTCCTTCTGAGGTTACAGAATTTACTTTATTCATTACTATACCGTAACCATGAGTGTATACAAGGTGCCTATTCTGCCATGTATTAGGATCTATTGCCTTGCTATTTATTTCTCTTGCTCCTATAAATACTTGATTGAATTTTCCATTTATATAATATCTATCCACATCAATATTATTGAATTGATAATAATACCTTATAATCTGAACTTGGTTATAAAATTCAAGAGTTGGATCAAAGGAGTTAACTCTTATATTATCTATAGTATCCATATTGTTCTTTATATCTGCTGAAGTCAAATCATTTTTTACCTGAAAAGAAGTAGTTGCCATATTGTCAATATTATATGCCTTACGGGTATAATCTATATCATATTTTATATAAGGCTGCTCTAAAGTTTTCTGATTAGATTTTACAATAAAATTTTGTACTACAAAGTATGATATACTTTTAACTACAACTAATATTGCTATTACAGCTATTGAAATTACAATATATTTAAACCTAGATTTAATTATACTTATGAATATAACTATAGCTGCAATAATAGACGCTACTGCAATAATTTTATAAAACAACAAGCTTACATGAACATCAGTATAACTGGCCCCAAATGCCACACCATTTTCACTATATACAAGTCCAATACACTTTAAAACATATCCTACCGATATAAAAATCATTATAAGAGCAGCTAAAACTGCCAATTGTTTCCCTGCAAATCTTGTAATATCACTATTTAAAATATCTATTTTACCAGGTCTTTTTTTAAAGCTTCTTAAAATAAACCTGTCTTTTATATTCAATAAAAAATATGTAAATAGTGTTATTAAACATAAAAATATTACCAAACTCAAAAATGCATTATATAGAGATCGTATAAGTGGTAATCTAAATACATAAAAAGAAACATCTAAATTTAAAAGAGGATCTTTTATATTAAAAGGTACAGAATTTGTAAATTGTAAAGTTCTATACCAATAAGTTGCTGCAAATATATAAGAAACCACAAATGAAGCAATTAGATCAACAATTAAAACTATTTTTCTTTCAAATTTATCTTTATTGCTATTCACTTCAACGACTTTTCTATACTTTATTATACTTATCCGAAGGCTCTTATAATACAACCATATACCTATAAAACTTATTATGAATAAAGGTACTATAAGCTTAAACATAGCAATAATCTTAGTAAAATAAACAGATAAATATCCTACTTCTTTAAACCATTCTATATTAATTACAAAGTTTACAATATTATTTAAAAATATAATACATAAGGCCAAAATCAAAATTACCGTACCCAATGCCAGTTTCTTTTTTTTCAATTTTAATCACCTCTTTATAAATAATCATCAATTATACTTATTAAAGAAAGTATAACTTAATCAGAAATTATATATTTTTTTAGCTTCAATTCATTTATTATCTTTTTCAATATATCATAATTATCAGCTATTACAGTATGTAAATGTACACCTCCTGTTAATATTAATAAAGGTTCAGCTTTATATTTATTTATTTTATCTAAAAA
>NZ_FXYI02000258.1:0-3641 GCF_900184915.1 Clostridium sp. HV4-5-A1G
GATATAGATAAAGTATTAAATCCAATAAAATATGATATTGTTAATAAATATATCAATAATGAGATTAGAAAATCTAGGGACTATTTGAAAAATTCTTTAAAAAGTATTGAGAAGGAGATCTAAAATGATACCATATAATCAAGAAGATAAATGTATTGGATGTGGAGCTTGTATGTTGATATGTCCTTTTAAATGCATAAAAATTCAGCAGAACTCTCAAGGATTTTGGTACCCTAGAGTTGATATTAAAAACTGTGTTAATTGTGGGGCATGTGATAAAGTATGTGTTATGCAAAATGAAAATTATAAAAAATATATTTCTGTAAAAATTAGCGCATATGCTTTACAGCATAAAGATAAAAAAGTATTAAGAGAAAGCACATCTGGAGGAGCTTTTACAGCAATTATTCAATCTTTTTGTAATGAAAATAGTGTAGTCTTTGGTTCAACTATGAATGATCATATAAAGGTATATCATACATATGTTAAAGACTTGAAAAAAATTAAGATTTTTAGAAAATCGAAGTATGTTGAAAGTTTTATGGGAACTACATATAGTGATGTGAAAAAATTCTTAGAAGAAGGAAAACGAGTACTATTTTCAGGTACTCCGTGCCAGGTAGGGGGGTTAAAACAGTTTTTAAATAAAAATTATAAAAATTTATTAACTGTAGATATAGTTTGCCATGGAGTTCCAACTCATTTACTACTGGACAAGTATAAGAGATATCTTGAATATAAAAATTGTAAGAAAGTGAAATCATTAGAATTTAGAAGTAAAGTAGATTCAAATTGGTTAAATCCTAAAATAAGAGTTGAATTCATGGATGGGAGTGTATATCAACAAAAATCATATGCAAATGATGATGAGTATATGATTGCTTTTTGTAAATTTTTATGTATAAGGAAAAGCTGTGAAGTTTGTAAGTTTGCAAATACACAGCGAGTTTCTGATATAACAATTGGAGATTTTTGGGGAATAGAAGATTCTGGTATAAAAAATATATCTTATGAAGATGGAATTTCTTTAATGTTAATTAATAGTAATATGGGTGAAAATCTTTTAGAAAAAATTAAAAAATATACTTATCTTGATAAAGTTAACTTAGAATTTGCAGTAGGACATAATGAACAGTTAATGCATCCTATAGGTTTTAATTATCAACGGGATGAATTTTTAGGGGATTTGGTACACTTAGATTTTGAACAGGTAAGAAAAAAATATCTTAAGAAACGGCCGATAATAATAAATTTTGTATCTAATTTATTAGGGCGTCGTGCTAAATATATAATAAAAAAATGTTTAAGAATGAAAATAACTCGATATTAATAATAAAATATCAAAGGAGTACATACGAAAATGTCAGATCAAATATTGATAGAAAAAATGGAAGATAATCAATATAATGCAGGACCTAAAGCACGAAGAGATATTTTCGCTTTTTTATCAGAACAAGGGTATGAGTATACGGAAATGTTTAAACGTAGTGATAATATATTTTCTATGTTGTTACATATTACTTCAGCAATAGATAGTATTTATTATAAAGTTAATATGGGTGATATGATTATAATTCAATATCCATATCGATTAGTTTTATTTAATTACATTATTAAAAGATTGCGCAAAATATGTAATAAAAAGGGTAGTAAAATTGTAGTTATTATTCATGACGTACATTATTTGCGTAAAGATATAAATAAATTTCAATCATTAAATAAATGTTGTCAAGATGAGATTAAAGCTTTTAATAATGCTGATTATATTATTAGTCATAACAAAAGTATGACAAAAAATTTAATAAAAAATGGATGTACAGCTATTATTAAAGAACAAGGTATTTTTGGATATAAATATTATGGTATTACTAAACATCAAACATTTGATCCAAATAAAATTAAAATTATTATAGCTGGAAATCTTTCAAAAAAGAAATCAGGTTTTATTTATACGTGCCCAGAAGCGAGTAATGTAATTTTTAATCTTTATGGTTCTGGTTATGAAAAGCAAGATAAACATTCTATTATTTATAATGGTGCATTTCCTCCAGATAAATTAATAGATAATTTAGATGGAAATTTTGGATTAGTATGGGATGGACCTACTTTCAAAACTTGTGGTGGAAATTATGGTAAATATTTGCGTTACAATAGCCCTCATAAATTATCACTTTATATAGCAGCTGGATTACCAATCATTATATGGAATGAAGCTGCACTTGCTAATTTTGTAGAAACAAATAACATAGGTTTATGTATCAGTAGTTTAAATCAAATAACTACAGTATTATCAAACTTAACGGCTAAGAATTATAATGATATGGTAAAAAATGTTAGCAAATTGAGATATAGTATTTTAAATGGTATAAATTTGAAAAACGTTATCTTACATATTCATAAAGATATTTGTGATCATATGTGAAATTTAAAGTATGTTAGTATAATATGCCGTTGGAGGATTAAAATAAAATGAAAGATTATGATTATTTAATAGTAGGTTCAGGATTATTTGGCGCAGTGTGTGCTTATGAATTAACTAAAAGGAGGAAAAAATGTTTAGTAATAGAAAAACGTGATCACGTTGGAGGTAATATTTATTGTAAGAGGATAGAAGGTATTAATGTTCATCAGTATGGTGCTCATATATTTCATACAAATAATAAAATGATTTGGAATTATATGAATCAATTTGCTGAGTTTAATAAATATATAAATTCTCCTTTAGCTTTTTATAAAAATGAAGTATATAATCTTCCTTTTAATATGAATACATTTAATAAAATGTGGGGATTAAGGACGCCTGCTGAAGCTAAAGCTAAAATTAAAGCTCAGATTGCAGAAGCAAATATTATCGAACCTAAAAATTTAGAAGAACAAGCTATTAGTTTGGTTGGTAGAGATATTTATGAAAAGCTTATAAAAGGTTATACTGAAAAACAGTGGGGAAAAGATTGTCGAGAACTTCCTACTTTTATTATTAAAAGATTACCGGTTAGATTTACATATAATAATAATTATTTTAATGATTTATATCAAGGTATTCCTATTGGTGGATATACTAAAATTATCGAAAAAATGCTAAATGGTATTCAGGTTAGTTTAAATACAGATTTTTTTTCAAATAGAAAATTTTTTATGAGTATTGCAAGTAAAATCATATTTACAGGAATGATTGATGAATTCTATGATTATTGTTATGGTCAACTTGAATATCGTAGTCTTAAATTTGAAACTAGGTTATTAGATGAAGAAAATTATCAGGGCAATGCAGTAGTTAATTATACGGAATTTGAAATACCATATACTCGCATTATAGAACATAAACATTTTGAGTATGGTAAACAATCAAATACTGTGATTACAAAAGAATACCCTATTAAGTGGGAAAAAGGTGATGAACCATATTACCCGATAAACGATAATAAAAATAATAAACTTTACCATAAGTATAAAAAATTAGCGGAGAAAAAAAATGAAATCATTTTTGGTGGACGACTAGGTATGTATAAATATTTCGACATGGATGATATTGTTATTGAAGCATTAAATATGTTAGATAAAGAAATAAATGCGAAGTAATTTTATGAGTTTTTAATATTAAAGGATTAAATTAGAATATATCTAAAGGAAATAATAAATTG
>NZ_FXYI02000259.1:0-3598 GCF_900184915.1 Clostridium sp. HV4-5-A1G
ATATTATATAGAACAAAATATTAAATTATATTATTTATCAGGAGGTAATTTTTATGGCATCGTTAAAAGGTACAAAAACTGCTGAAAATTTAATGAAAGCTTTTGCAGGAGAATCTCAGGCAAGAAACAGATACACTTATTATGCATCTGCTGCAAAAAAAGAAGGGTATGTTCAAATTTCCAATATATTTTTAGAAACTGCTGGAAATGAAAGGGAACACGCTAAAAGATTTTTTAAATTCTTAGATGCAGATCTGCATTGCGAAGCTGTGGAAATAAATAATGCGTCTTATCCAGTTGCATTAGGTGATACTAAGACTATTTTAAAAGCAGCTGCTGCTGGAGAAAATGAAGAATGGTCTAAGTTGTATCCTTCCTTTGCTGATACAGCTGATAAAGAAGGATTTCATGCTATAGCGACTGTTTTTAGAAAAATAGCAGAGGTTGAAAAGCACCATGAAGAAAGATATCTAGCACTGCTCAAAAATGTAGAAAATGGTACTGTATTCAAAAAAGATAAACCATGTAAGTGGATCTGCAGCAACTGTGGATATATTTATGAAGGTACATCTGCTCCTGAGTTCTGCCCTTCATGTGCACATCCTAAAGCATATTTTCAGTTATTTGTAGAAGAATTTTAATACTTAATTAATATTAGATATAGGGGAATCACTGCTTAGGTGATTCCCCTATATCTATACCTGCCATTTTCATTAAATAAAGTGCATTTCTAGTAGTTGAAACTCCAGTTCTGAGTTTGTAATCAAATTTGATTTTTCCATCTTCATAATATTCCTTAAAATGATAGTTTTTTATTTTACCGCCACTTTCCTCTTCCATTTCAGCTAATTCTAAATCATGTGTCGATACCATTCCACAGGTCTTTCCATTCTCTAAATTTTTTATCAAAATTTTGGCTCCTAAATGCCTATCAATGGAATTAGTTCCCTTGAATATTTCATCCAAAAGGAAAAATACCTGTTCACCTCTGCCGCAGGCCTCTACAATCCCTTTTATTCTGAGTATTTCTCCATAAAAAGAAGATATATTTTCTTCTAAATTATCACTTATTCTCATACAAGTGTAAATGTTCATTATAGAACAGCTAAATTTTTTTGCACGAACTGGGGCCCCTGCATATGCCAATACTAAATTTACACCTGCAGTTCTCAGGAGCGTGCTCTTCCCTGACATATTTGACCCTGTAATCAACACTATATTAGAAGGCTTTTTTAAAGTCAAATCATTACACACAGCTCTGTCTCCAAGAAGAGGATGTGCCATGGATTTTGCATTAAACACAAGCGGGGTATCTAAAATTTCAGGAATTGTCCAATACGGATGCTCAAAAGCTATGAGAGCAAGACTGTTCAGCATTTCAAATTGACTTACTGCTTCAATCCAATTATAAATTGACCTGCCATTTTTTACTCTCCATTTTTCAAAGGCAAATGTGCATTGATAATCCCATAATAAAAAAATGTTTATCAAGATGTATAAAATATTTTTTCTCTGGGATACATTCTCTGAAATCTTATTTAAATTCCGCAATTCTCTTCCAGCATCAATTGATGTTTCCCCTTTTTTATAAAGTATTTCTTTTAAAGAATTTAAATATGTGCACTGGAATTTTTCTCTGGATATCATATATATAACTTTATCGTATACCATTATACTATTTTTAATCTCAGATACGCCATCTAAAATATTAAATCTGTTTTTCATTCCAGGTATAAGCAAAGTTATCTGTATTATAACTGCTGTATAACCTACATAATTTCCAAATAGATGGAATACAAAACTCATAATCAAGAGCGCTATAGTTATAACAGGCAATGTCTTAAACAAAATTATCATATATCTTTTTTCATAAAATGGATTTTCCGTTTCCAATATTTTCTCTATTTTTAAAATATTTTTTCCACCATTTTCTATAAAAGAAGCTTCTGCTTCAAAATGCTGTCTCCATTTTAACTTGTGCTTTAATTCCATCACTGCTTTCTGCCTGCTTATTATATCCTGTTTACTTCCAATATTTCCTGATAGAACATCCTTTAGTTTTTTTTCTCCAAAATAGGTTTTACAGCAGTTCATCCATTGAAACAGTGAACCTTCTCCAAATAAATCCAGATCTTCTGAATAACTGTGATTTTTGTCTTTAAACTCCTGACCTGTTTTGCTGAACTTATTCCAATTCCCCTCAACTCTATTTAAAGAATTGTCATTTATTCTCCATAACTTTTCTGTGAAGTTCACATTTTCTTTTAATTTACAATGAATTTTTATGACAAATATAAATAGTATAAGAAAAGCCAGTAAGAAACTAAAACTCATATAATAAAATTTTTTTGCATAAAAAAATATAGAGCAGAACATTCCCGATAGGAATATTGCAAACCTCAATTTGCTTATGTATAAGGCGTTATTTTTCTGCCTTCTTATAAGTTTATAATAATGTTCTTTTCTTCTGGAATAAATTTTTTGTATGCAGTTCAAACCATTACCTCTCTTTCTTTTTTACAGCTCCATTTAGCTTCAAACTTTCAAAATAATCTTTAATCTTCAAATCCATACCTATTATATGATTTGTTATCCAGTTATATACAAAATCCAGCAGCTTTAACACTGCCTCCTGTTGATTTTCATCAATTTCTTCTAAATCCACATTTTGAATTTTTTCAATAAATTTATCATGTACTTTTTTCTGTTCTCTATATCCTGGATACTCATACATGTCCATTATTTTTTCTTCATCTTCAAAATGATAAACTGTATATTCTTTCAGATCATCAATCGAATTTAATATTTCATCAAAATAATCCACACGATTTTTATTCGTGGCTAGTTCATAGATGGAATTTCCTATTTCAAATAACTTTTTATGCTCATCATCTATTCTTTTAATCCCACAACTGTACTCATCTTTCCAATCAAACATCTACAAGTTTGCCCCCTTTAAAAATTAACACCTTATATGGTTTGTCCTAAAAATATATTTGAAAATTAATATATTCCTTACATTGTAATTATAGCAAACTTTAAAATCGCAGACCATAGGATACCTATAACATTTCCAATTTAGTGCAGATTATTTTTTGAAATTTAATAGCTGCTGGTAAATTACCAGCAGCTTACTGAGTCACTTTATTACATAACTCTTCCTGGAATTACAGCATCTAATATTCCGATAACTACTGCGGCCAAAATAGCCCCTAATATAGATACTCTCATGTTCGGAACCAAAAACTGAGTTATATAGAGGATTATAGCTGCAATTACAAATCCCTTTAATCCTTTTCCAAAAGGAGATGCATCCACTCTCATAAATCTTTCTACTAAATAATCTATTATACTTATTACAACTGCCGCCCCTAAATAAGACCATAATCCTACTATTCTAAAACCAGGTGTCAAAAAAGATGTTATTGCAAGCACGATTAATGTTAAGATAAATCTTAATATATAACTGCCCACAGTAGATTTTGAATTTTCCGGTTCTCTCTTTGTATCGTCAGCCATAGAAGTCACTCCTTTTCAATAAAATATTATCTGTGCAAATATAGTTTTACCCAATATCTAAAAAATATTTAAACTGTAT
>NZ_FXYI02000260.1:0-3546 GCF_900184915.1 Clostridium sp. HV4-5-A1G
AAATTATATAATTCAATATATTAATTTCAATTTATCTTTTAATATTCGTTTAATTTGAAATTGTATAATCATTTATGTGAATAATGTTCATATCATATCGAACATTATTCACAGGTAAACAAAACCACGGCAATTAATTCTAAAAGCTGTGAAAAATAAGGAGGTAATCAAAAAATGAAATTAGTATGTATAGGGGACAGTTTAACTTTTGGATATGGTGTTCCCGCAAATGACAATTGGGTGTCGCTTATAAAAGAACCCCTCCAAATGGAGGTATTGAATAAAGGCGCAAACGGAGATACAACCTCAGGAATGTTATCCCGTTCTTACGAAGATGTAATAAAAAATCATCCCAATTACGTACTGATCATGGGTGGAAGCAATGATTTCATGAGCAACAGACCTTTAAATATGGTAACAGACAATATAGCATTGATTGTAAAAGATGCCGTAAATTCTGATATAATTCCAATAATAGGAATAGAACCGGCTATAAACAAAGGTATAGCAATAAAAAGATGGGACGACATTCTAAACTATGACAGAATAAATGAGCTCCAAAAAGATTACAGAAATTGGATAATAACATTCTGTAGTGAAAATAAATTTCATTACATAGATTACTATAAATGTTTTCTTGAAAAATTAAAAGATACAAGTGCAAATCATCTATTTATAGATGGCTTACACCCATCATTATCAGGGCATAGATTAATGGCAGAGTGTACAATAAATTTCTTTAAATCCTCAGTGTAACCTTCTATATATAGGCTATTCTTTATTGACATTTTGCATATAAAGTGATACATTTAAAATGTAATATGAGTTATATATCACTCATTAATGGAATATAGCATATAGTATATTAATATCATATGGGGGGATTATTAAAATGAATACTACTTCCTGCTTTTCCAGGATACCTGAAGACTTACAAAAACAGGTTGACGAGTTGATTTCCAAATCTGGACTTTCAGCAAAGGATTTCATAAAGGAATTAGCTTATTGTTATAATATAGAAGATGCAAAATCAGATTCGATAGTATTAGATTATTCAAATTACTGGAATAGTTTCGTGGATTAAAAATATGCCTCATAAATCTAGATTATGAGGCATATTTTTATAACTCTACAGTTAAAATCAAATTTTAATTCAATTTGAGAATGTAATACTTCCAAACAGCTGGTATCTCTCTAATATATCCACTAATTTCCTGAGTTTTATAGGAGGATATAAACACTCCCGAATAACTTCCTTTTATATCCTGACTCTTTGCCATCAAAGATGCTCTTTTCAAGTGATACTTATTAGATACTATCACAGCACTGTGAAACCCCATTGCATTCATTATTTTTTTAGAGTTTATTAAATTCGCCATAGTAGATGAAGATTTATCCTCTACTATTATCTTTGAATTATCCATGCCTTTGGACAATAAATACTGTCTCATAGCTTCAGCTTCAGATATACTTTCTCCTTCACCCTTTCCTCCGGATACAATAATATATCTTCCATAGCCTTTATTATAAAGCTCAAGCCCTCTATTCAACCTCCCCATTAAAAATGGGCTGGGGGTTGTGCCGTATACTCTGCACCCAAGTACAATTATACAATCCGATCTTTCAGGCTTCGTATCTTCCCCAAAAAACACTATTTGAAATTCCGTCAACAAAACGGCCACAAATGCTATAGTGATAAAACACACTGCAAATTTCAATTTACGGCTCATTTAAAAAACCACCTATCGCCTATCATTTACAATATCATAGTTTATTGAAAACGAAATTTCAACCTCTTATTCCTATATTTAATATTTTATTAATGTCTACAATAAACAAAGTATCACCCTGGATTTCAGGTGAAAAACATATTTCTCATGAATAAATTTTTCACCTAAATCCCAGAATAGTTCAATTAAAGCATAGCAAATCTAAATATAAAAAGTGCTGCAAGTACATATACTATTGGATGAACTTCCTTATATTTTCCTGTAACTAATTTAACTATCGGATAAAATATTATAGCTGCAGCAATACCATTTGCTATACTATAACTAAAAGGCATAAAAGCTATGGCAAAAAAAGCTGGAAGAGCTTCTGTAAAATCACTGAAGTCTATTTTGGTAACTACTCCCATCATAAGTGCACCTACGATTATAAGTGCTGGAGCTGTAGCCTCAGTTGGAACTATTCCTACAAGACCAGAGAAAAATAATGACAGTATGAATAATATTCCCACAGTAAAAGATGTAAGCCCTGTTCTTCCTCCTGCTGTAACACCGGCAGTGGATTCCACATATGTATTTACCGTACTGGTCCCAAGCAAAGATCCTATTGTAGTTGCCAGTGCATCTGACAAAAGTGCCTTGTGCATGTTTTTAACTTTCCCGTCTTTATCTACCATTCCAGCTTTTTCAGCTGTTCCCACAAGAGTACCTATGGTATCAAACAGATCTACCAGGGTAAAAGTTATGATTACCATAATCAAACTTGTAACAGCACCTACCATACCTGCTTTTCCTATTCCCAGAAGTCCTTTAAAATCGAAGGCAAAAAGCGTAGGCGAAAGTGAAGGTGGAGCACTTATAAGCTGTATACCTGAAGTGTGGGTTACCCCAAAAGGTATGCCGATTATAGTAGTTAAAATTATGCCTATGAGTATGGATCCTTTTACATTTCTTGCCATAAGTATAGCTGTAATTAAAATACCTATGATTGCAACAAGTACATGAGGTGTGGTCAGTTTGCCAAAAGCGACTAAAGTAGCAGGATCAGATATAACAATACCTGCATTTTTAAGACCTATAAGAGCTATAAATAATCCTATACCACCTGATATGGCCAATTTCAAATTATAAGGAAGAGCATTGACAATTTTTTCCCTTATAGATGTAACTGTAATTATTATAAATATTATCCCCGATACCAAAACTGCCGCCAATGCCTGCTGCCATCTATATCCCATTCCTATACAAACACTATAGGTAAAGAATGCATTGAGTCCCATACCAGGTGCCTGTGCAAAAGGAAGGTTTGCATAAAGTGCCATCACAAAAGTTCCAATAGCTGCCGCTATACAGGTTGCTACAAATATCGATGCAACCACGGGATCATTGATTGCAGAAAGTCCTGCCTTAACTGCAGCATCTCCCATAAGATTCTTACTGTTCATACCAGCCTGCATAAGTACGCTGGGATTCACAAAAATTATATAAGCCATGGTAATAAAAGTAGTAACGCCCGCTAAAATTTCTGTTCTTGCATCAGTGTGATTCTCAGTTAATTTAAAAAATGAATCCAGTTTAGATCTTTCAACTTCCATGTTGATACCTCCAAAATAAAAAATTTCTAATATGAATT
The DNA here is from genome assembly GCF_900184915.1 of Clostridium sp. HV4-5-A1G. Taxonomy (NCBI): domain Bacteria; kingdom Bacillati; phylum Bacillota; class Clostridia; order Eubacteriales; family Clostridiaceae; genus Clostridium; species Clostridium sp. HV4-5-A1G. Next base: position 3,361 of record NZ_FXYI02000260.1, read on the forward strand.
ATGGAATAATCCAAATTAGAAAATACTTGAAATATTTTCTTCCCGGAATCCACTCATAGTCAGAAGTTTTGGCCTTCTGGTAGAAACTCTTGAACCATATTATATCAAGATTATACGAATGTTTTTCAAAAGAATTTATTAAATTTACGTAATTATATTAACATCATATATATAATAAGTCAATAT
>NZ_FXYI02000261.1:0-3448 GCF_900184915.1 Clostridium sp. HV4-5-A1G
TACTGTCTAGTGTTCTCGTAGATGTTTATAAGAGACATCTACTAGGTATTCTAAAACACATACATATTAAACATACAAATTGCAATTCCTTCTAGGTATTCTAAAATTCTTATTTTATATGTAAATGTTAACACTTAATTCATATAAATGCAATACTTTTTTACTTTATTTGTACTTTTTCACAAAATAAAGTCAATTTCAAAAATAAAATTGACTTTATAAGAAAAATCATATTTTAATATATAGCTTTTACCTATTTTATAAATTATCTGCTATATCTTCCAAACTCAATTCTTTAATTCCTCCATGCTTATCATTTATGACAATAAACAAATTCTGTCCTAATTTTACTCCTTCACTTTGATAATTTCTGATAAGAATTATATCTCCTACTTTACACACTTAGATTCACCACTTTACTTTTCAATAGTTGCTTTTTCCACTAACAGTTATTTTCTTTTTATCTTCTAATACATTTTTACTCCATTTAAAAGGAACAACGTCTTTCAAAGCCTCTCTAGAGGTAATTGTAGTTCGAGGTCTGTCTTTTAGTTTACTAAGATTCAATGATCTTCTCATAATAATCCCTCCATATAGAGACTAATTGAATTTCACTTTAGGACTAACCATATCATTATATATTTATATAATTTCAAGTCTTCTACACTGTTCAATCAAAAAATTTCTATTCATTAGCTACCCCACCTTTCTATAAAGCAGCAAAATAATCCCTCTCAAATTTATCTAAATAATATTTTTTATCTCCATAATTATTTATTAGATATTCTATATAATCACACACTTTAATATAATCTGCCTCATATAAATTTCTTCCTTCTTTTATAGTCTTGAATTGAAGAGTGATTGGTGCTTTCTTCAAATTTATAGTATCAATATTCTCTACTTTAAGTATATCTGTAATATCACAGGCAAATTTCATTTCCTCCATATCGTCTATATCTTTATCAAAAAGTATAGCAAAATCAATATCACTATCTTCTCTTTGATATTCAGTTCCGTAAGAGCCTACTATCCATACTCCTAAAATATCAGGCTCCTTAATAAAATACTTTTTTAAGTTTTCTATTTTGTCTTCTATATTCAGCAAATTAACACCTCCAATTTTCAATATATTTTTCTGAATTCAATTAAAGGCTAATATTTTTAACTATCGTTTTAATAAAAGCTTCAAGATCCCTTAAATTATTTTGAATTATCTCATAGATCATCCCATTGTTAATATCAAAATACATATGAACAATTCTATTCCTAAACTTTGCCATAGCAAAATAGGTATTTATATATTTTCTTTCAATAATGCCACGCTCTGCAAGTATTTTAAAACTTTCCTTATTAGTTTCCGGCCTTCCCCACCTGTTTCTAGCTATTATATGATTACTTATATCAATCATTGCCTCAATTGTCACCTGTAATAAATATTTGGCACTATCTACATTCCTGAAATCTTTTACAAATATATCTCTATCAATTTTTCGCAGTCTATTTAATTTTTCCAGGTTATCCTGCATAAACATTATCCTTTGTTTTACTTTAGGTAAATCGATATTATTAATCATAAATTATCCCCTTAATTCATCTCAATTGAACAATTATACAAATCAGAATATTTTTAACTATATTATACCATATAAAAACTTATCAAATACAGCTATATATCTATAAAAAATATCTGTAGAAAAAAATAAATTCATAATCACAGCAGCCTGAATTCTTCAGGTTTATATCCCTTCTCTCCTTTTAAAACTCCGTCAATTTCATCAATCAATTTTTGTTTGTCTTGAGAAAGAGTTCCCCCAAGAGCCACATAATTGGAAGCATGGTTGCTTCTAAAGACACAATTGCTTATATCAATGTCTTTAATAAGTTCTCTGGTTTCAAGCATAACCTCTCGGGGATTTAAAAGCTGAAATTTACCACTACTCACGTCTCTGCACAGTTCTGTGTCATCCTCAACCATAAGAGTCAACAGCCCCACATAGTCAGGATGCATGGAATTTATAACTCTTGCCGATTCCACTGCGTTTTCTCTCCAATACTTCTTTCCACCTATCCCGGAAATAAATGTAGCTGAAAGTTTTATGCCGCTGTTTTTAATTTTTTTGCCTGCCTCTATTACCTGTCTGGAATCAACTCCCTTTTTTATTTTCCTTAATATCTCATCACTTCCGCTTTCTACACCCATATATATCATTTTAAGTCTCAAATCTTTTAACTCCGTCATTTCACCCTGGGATTTTGCCAATATATCCCCTGGAGTAGCATAGGATGAAACCCTATTACATTCCGGGAAAAGCAATTTTATCTTAAGCAATATATCTCTTAAATTTTTCATTGGAAGTACAAGTGCATCTCCATCAGCCAAAAATATTCTATCTACATGTCCGTATATTTCTCTTGCTTCTTCCAAATCCCTGTATATTTCCTTCACATTCCTTATTCTGAACTTTTTTCCTTTGTACATATTACAAAAAGTACACTTATTGTGTGCACAACCTACAGTAACTTGAATTATAAAACTTCCGACCTCACTAGGAGGTCTATATACAATACCTTCATATTCCACGGTAGCTCCCTCCTGCCTATAAAATCTTAAGTTATCAGTTATATTGTAACACTCAGAATTATATTTTTCAGTACTTCGAAAAAATTAAAAATATCAAGCTATAAGCTCAGTATTTTCAATGGCTTGAGTAAATTCATAAAAATAAAAGCATCCACTATCATTTATCATTAAATGGTTTAAAAAATTCAGTGCAGATACAAGTTTCATTTTCCAAAAGACTGAAATGGAAAGCTCAAAACTGAATCCAGCAATTATTAATCTCCAATTTCATCTAATCCAATAGTTTTCTATTTGTCATAGAATGTACATATGTTATGAAAATCCAATTTATCAATATATATTTATGTTATAATAATTAGCAGGAGAATAAAGTATTTTTAGTTAGTCATCCCCCGGATTTTATCTCTCCCATGAAGTCGTTGCGGTTAATCTGACATCAGAGGGGGTGACGTAAATGAATGCTGAAGTTTTAATTACTGGCATAGTATTGTGATATTCGGAATTTTTGCTGTACTCGCACACTCAAAAGAAAAAGCTATTCTCAAATATAAGAATAGCTCTAAAAACAGTAATAAAGAATTTTTTATCAATATAAACAATGATAAAAATTCAGATTCCAAAAAATTAAGATGAGCTCTCGCAAAGCACATCTTAATTAAATACTAAAGATACAATCAACTAAAAACCGTAACGGCTTCTTACATATATTATAACACATTGTACTAAAAGTTAAACATAAAAATTGTCACAGTAAAAATTTATATGGCGCAGATTTTCCCTCAATATAAATACTCTTCCTTTTTTATTATGGGCGGAAACTGTCCCTTGTATTTTAAAAATGCATTTTTGATACTTATTACAATA
>NZ_FXYI02000262.1:0-3311 GCF_900184915.1 Clostridium sp. HV4-5-A1G
ATTGTAATATTATAATGATATTATAATATTTTTGACAATTAGTCTAATGAAAATCATAAATATTTCTAGTGTAATTTATGGAAAAAGCTAAAAACTGATGAAATGGCGGGGATAGATACCCGGTAAATTAAGTTGGCTTTACTTCTAGGTAAGTATAGACGAACTGTGTATAAATTGATATGATATAGATAAATTAATTATAGGACATTCCGAAAAGACAGAGGTGAATAAATTGATTCAGGTTATCGGATACTTATTGGTAGTAGTAACAATAATTGCAGTAGTTTCCATTATATCGATTTTAAAAAATAATGCTGAAATAAAAAAAAGAATAGAAGAACAATGGGGTAAAAAATCAGATAAGAAATACAATAGGCAAGAAATCAATGATATATCAGGATATTTTAGAAATATAAATCTATATGAAAAGAATAGTTTTTTCGTTGATGATATTACATGGAATGATTTGGAAATGAATGAAATATTTAAAGATATGGATACTACTTCTAGTACTCCAGGAGCTGAATCTCTCTATGCCATGTTGAGAAAACCCATATATGATGATGAAGCTCTAAAATATAGAAATGAGATTATAGAATATTTTATGAAGAATCCTGAAAAGAGGAAAACTTTACAATATGTGCTTGGTAAGCTTGGGATAAAAAGAGGAATTTCTATAACCAATTATTTTTATAATGTTAATCACTATGAACACAGGCATTCCTTATTAAATATTTATAGATTATTTAGGATTTTACCTATAGCTTCAATTGCATTTATGATTGTGAATTTATATGTGGGGGCATTTTCTTTAATTATATGCTGCTTCATAAATATTACAATTCATTATTTTTTTAAAGGAAGATTAGATTATAAGCTCAGGGATTTCGCCTATATAATCAATATAGTGAAGTGTTCCAATTCGATATTGAAAATCCATGTGGAAGAACTGGGTCAATGTATTGATAAATTGAAAAATGCTTCTGATTCTGTTAGAAAAATCAAGAAATTCTATTTTAGCTTGTTCAATAATGGCACGGATATGGCCATGTTGATGGAATATATGAGTATATTATTCCTGACGGATCTGATAAACTATGAAAAAATGAGTTCTGTACTTGAACAGAAAAGTGATGAATTTAAAACCATCTATTCGATAATTGGGAATATAGATAGCTGTATAGCAATTGCTTCATATAGAGTGAGGATAAAAAGCTATGCTGTCCCAAAATTACATATATGCAGCAGTAAGAAAAATCAAAGTATTGTAGTTAAAGATTTGGTCCATCCACTTATAAAAGGGGCTGTACCTAATTCTTTGAAGATCACAGAATCCATTTTGATCACAGGTTCCAATGCATCGGGTAAATCAACTTTTTTGAAGACCTTAGCTTTGAATATCATATTTGCTCAAACTATATGTACATGCACTGCTAGTTATTTTGAGGGCTATTATGTAAAGGTATATACTTCCATGGCTTTAAGGGATGATGTATTGGGAAAGGAAAGTTACTATATAGTGGAAACTAGATCCTTGAAGAGGATTATGGACAGCATTGACAAAAGTATACCCACCGTGTGTTTTGTGGATGAAATACTCAGGGGAACCAATACAGTGGAGAGAATAGCGGCTTCTTCACAGGTGCTTAAATATTTTACATTGAATAACTGTATTTGTATAGCAGCTACTCATGATATAGAACTTACGTACATACTTGAAGATTATTTTAGAAATTATCATTTTCGTGAGAGCATTGAGGACAATGAAATATCTTTTGATTACAAAATTTACCCGGGGAAGTCTACGACTCAAAATGCAATAAAGCTTTTAAGCATTTTTGGATATGGAGATAATATTGTAAGTGGAGCTGAAGAAAAAGCAGCATCGTTTCTCAAAAATGGTCTGTGGAAAAAAGAACAGATTGAATGATTTTGATAAAATGCTTGATTCTTGAAATATAGTAAAAATTAGTTATAATGTGTCATAATGGAGAGGAGAATTATATATGAATGTGTCTGCAGCAAAAGTTATCTTAACTGAAGAAGATATACTCAGTATAGCTAAAGATTATTTAAAAATAGAAGGATTGGATATAGAAAATATAAATATACAAGAAATAATTACTGTAAGCGGTACCTACAAGAAAAAAATAAATACTGCCTTTGAGATTAAATTGGGGCTAGGCAGCATAAAAAACAATATTATAAATTTAAAGATATTTGATTTAAAGATCTATAAATTGAAGGTAATAAAAAGTGTTAAAAATATTGCAGTAAAAAAAATATTGGAGAATTTTGTTTCTTACGGAATAAATGTGAATGGAGACAATATAAATATTGATTTAAATTTGGCTGTAAAGCTCATACCATATTTTAATCTTAAATTAACAAGAATAGAGACATTACCCAATGCTTTAAAGATAGAGGCAGAAAATATAAAATATGAAAAAGAGAAAAAATTTCCCCATATAGATAAAAAGAAAAACCCATTGATTTTAAATGGTTATCATAAATTCAGAAAAAAAATTTTACATAAAGTGCCATCTAAATACGAAAAAATTGTAGAATATGGTATGCTTGTGCCGGATATAATAGTGCTATTCTGGAGATTGCTCAAAGATAAAAGAGTGAGTTTAAAAGTTAAAATTATTCTTACTGCTCTGACAGCTTATCTGGCAAGTCCTATAGATATACTACCTGATTTTATACCTTTTGTAGGAAAAATAGATGATATTTCCATAGCATTTTTTGCACTTAATATTATAATAGATGAAATACCTGAAAAGATCATAATGGATAATTGGCAGGGAGAAGAAAATATAGTTTCAATTACAAAGGAAGCAGTGAATTATATCACGGAAATATTAGGGGGTAAAAATGTATCTAAAATTTTAGAACAGATTCGAAACATATTTAAATCCCATCCTATAAATAATTGTGAAAATTAGTCTGTTTAAAAAAATTAAATTTACATATCCTATTTAATATAGTTAAATTCCCATTATATTAAAAATCAATATTTTAGGAAAAATTAAGAAAGGAGTAGGATATAAATGCATGGAAAATTTATAGCTGGTGCAATAATCGGAGCGGCAGTTGGCATGATGGTGATGCCTGAGCTGGGGGGATCTAATCGGAGAAAAATAAAAAGAGTCTCCAGACACCTAAAAGATACTGCAGATGAAATGATGAATTGGAGGAAGTGATAATTTATAATTTAATATAAATAAAGGTTGATGTACATTTTTTCATAATATTACAGATGTTAGTGAAAAAATGTACATCTTATTTTAAATAAGACAATTATTAAC
>NZ_FXYI02000263.1:0-3310 GCF_900184915.1 Clostridium sp. HV4-5-A1G
ATATTATGTTATATTATACAATAAAATTATATATTTCAAAGACTGATTAGTCAAGCTAGTGATTCAATTTTCTGTATTATTTTTAAATATAGTTAGTAAATAGCAATCTTAAAATAAAATATACACAATTTAATATAAAAGTGGTATTATTAATTTTATCCGATGACTACTATTGCTTTAATAGACAAATCAGCATAAATCTAAGGATTATTTTATTAAATATTAGGAAGTGAATTTATTGGAAAGCAAAGTAATTGAAAATTTAAAAAAAATAGTAGGAGACGATTATGTTACAAACAGCTTGTCACAGATACAAAATTATTTAACTGATGAAACTGAATCCTTAATCCGGCTTCAACCACCGGAGGATTGCGTCCTGGTTAAACCAAGTTCTCCCAAAGAGATATCCTGCATATTAAAATACGCTAATAATTTCCTTATACCTGTGGTTCCAAGAGGAGGTGGCACCGGAGTATGTGGTGGAGCCGTTCCTATAAAACCCAGCATAATTTTATCTCTTGAAAGATTGAATAAAATAATTGAACTGGATAAAAAAAATCTGATGATCACAGTGGAAGCAGGAGCAACTCTGTCAGATTTACTCGAATCATTAAATAAACAGGATAAATTATTTTTCCCCATACATCCCGGAGATGAAGGTGCCCAAATAGGCGGTATGGTTATGGAAAATGCTGGAGGTACAAAAGCTGTAAAGCATGGAATTATGCGAAACCACGTCAAATCTTTAGAAGTAGTTCTCCCTACAGGAGAAATAGTAACTTTAGGCGGAAAACTTGTAAAAAATAACATGGGTTATGATCTGCTCAGCATGATGATTGGAAGTGAAGGAACTCTTGGTGTAATTACAAAAGTCACTTTAAAGCTCTATGCAAAGAACAAGTACACGGGAACTCTATTGATATCATTTGACGACAGGCGTGATGCCTGTGATTCAGTACCTACGATACTTCAAGAGGGAATAACGCCCTTAGCCGTAGAATACATGGACAGACTTATCTCACAAAGAGCTGCTGAAGATCTCGGAACTACATGGCCTGCTGTTAAAGGCTCCGTAGATTTGATGTTTATGCTTGATGGGAAAACTGAAGATGAACTGTATTCTGATAGTGAAAAAATTGTAGAGATATGTGAAAATCACAATGCAGTAGACAGTATTATAGCAGAGACTTCAAAAGAACAAAAGAAACTTTTGGATATAAGAAGTAATGCTTATACACCTTTTAAAGATCATGTGGCAGATGGACTGGATATGGCTGTTCCACCTTCATCAGTACCGGACTTTTTTGATGATATAACCTCCCTGGCGGAAAAATACAACACCACAATCCCAGCAGTAGGTCATATAGCAGATGGAAATATACATAATTTCATACTCAGTGTCAACGGAAAACTACCATCTTATTATGAAGAATTCAAACAGCAAATGTATAAAATTGCCCTAAAATATGGTGGAACAATAACAGCTGAACACGGAACTGGAAAGACCAGGAAAAAATATATGCCCCTTCAATTTACTGAAAGGGAGATTGAAATTATGAAGGGTGTAAAAAAGGCTTTTGATCCAAATGGTATATTAAATCCAGGTACTATAATCGATTAAGATGTAAATTAAAAATACTCTTTCTACACAAGTATGAAAGAGTATTTTTAATTTTATTCCATAATGGTTTTTTCTATGTTATTTCCCCTGTAGGTTATCCAGTCGCTCCAGCTGCCGCTGTATAGTTTAGCCCTTATACCAATTTCATCCAGTAATAAAAAATTAAAAGTTCCGTCTATACCTGAGCCACAGTATACTATCACTTCTTTTTTGCCATAGGCATCTTTAAATTTTTCTTTTAAATAACCAATATCCTTAATAGTATTATCTTGGTTTAGATTTTCTTTCCAATAATAATTTACCGCTCCCGGTATATGTCCTGCTATTTTATCTATGGGTTCATTTTCGCCTCTATATCTTATAGGAGTTCTCGAATCTATTATCATCCATTTATCATCGTACTTTATCCTATTCACATAGTTCATATCAACCCTCATATCTTCATTCACATTTGACTGAAAAGTGCCTTTCTTAGAAGACTTTACCATATCTTTAGAAAGATTATTTCCATCATTCACCCACTTGTCTATTCCTCCATCTAAGACATAGTTAAACTTATGCCCCATGTAATATCTCAACATCCAGCAAAACCTTGCCGCATCAGCAATTTTATAATCATCATAAGCCACTACCACGGTATCATCATCTATCCCTAAATTCTCCACGGTATTTTTAAACTCATCAACTTCCGGAAGAGGATCTCTTCCCCCATGTTCTCCTGGTGTTGAAGAAAGATCAGTACTCAAATTCACAAATAAAGCTCCCTCTATATGTGATTTTTTATAGGCATTTCGCCCATACTCTTTATCCAACAAATCTCCCCTACAATCCACAATCACTAAATTGTCATCTTTTAAATGCTCTCCAAGCCATTTAGTAGTAACAAAATTTTTCATTTAATCTCCTCCATATTATATAAATTCACTTCATTACCCTCTATCTAGATTTTCGCCTATTATCGATTTAACCATTAAAGGTAAATTTCTTTTCTGATTAGCACTTAAAAACTTTACATCAATAGGTTTATCAATTATCATTCTTACTCGAGCAGGTACAAATTTTTTCCCCCTGTTGTCTTCAAATATTTTATGGCTGCCATCAATGGCTACAGGTACTATGGGTATGCCAGATCTGATTGCAAGTTTAAAACTTCCCCTTTTAAATTCAAGCATCTCATGACATTTACTTATAGTACCTTCTGGGAATATAACCATGGAGTATCCTTTTTTTAGATTGTCTATTCCCTCATCAATAGCCTTTGCAGACTCTCTTATATTTTTTCTATTCATAAACACACAGTGAATTTTTTTCATTCCCTCCCTAATAATAGGTATTTTCAGCAGTTCATTCTTTGCAATAAATCCCATGGGCTTATGAATATAAGCAAGTATTATAAAAGGATCAAAATTTCCCTGATGATTTGAAACAAACAGATAATTTCTCTCTGTCAGTTTTTCATTCCCAATTACATCCACTTTAACCCCAATTCTATCTAATATATTTTTTGCCCATCTTGATACGATTTTTGATATACGTTCATCTGCTTCTTTTCTAGGAAAATTTTTATAAACGGATTTGATCCTTACCTCAAGATAAAAAGTATAAAATACATAAAATGTAAAATACAGATATAAAAATACAGTTCTCATTCTTTTTTTCCTTACTATAAAATATAATTAACAATAATAT
>NZ_FXYI02000264.1:0-3280 GCF_900184915.1 Clostridium sp. HV4-5-A1G
TTATAATATTATACAATTATCTTCTATATTTTATAGGAGAAAATTTAATTTGGAAAGTTCGATTAAGTTAAGGTGATTTTATGATATATGTAATTGGTATATTATCTGTATTTATATTTACCGGTGTAAATTTGTATATTGGTATAACTGTTTTTGAAACTTTTAAATATTTTGTGACTTTTATAAATTCATATGTCTATTGGATTGTGTTTTTGCTGCTTGTATTGTCCTTTTTTATAGGAAAATTTTTCAAAAAAATCCTGCCTGAATTTATAAGTAAGATGTTTTACTTAATAGGATGCTATTGGCTAGCTGTAATTTTTTATTTTATAATAGCTGTGATAATATTTCAAATTATCAAATTGACCTGCTATCTTTTGCCTTTTGCTTATATTTCAGATGGAATTAAATGGAGAGCTGTATTTTATGCTGTTTCAATGATGATAATATGTGTTATTTTAATAATTGGAACTTATAATGCAAATTCAATAAGACTGTCGAAATATAATTTACAAGTTGAGAAAAATATAAATGGAATTGAAAAATTGAACATAGTGATGATATCTGATATTCATGCAGGTAGAATAGTGGGCAAAAGCAGAGTGAAAAATTTAGTTAAAAATGTAAATTCATTGAAACCTGATCTGGTTATTTTAGCAGGTGATATTATAGATGATGATGTGGATTTGAAAGAAATGAAAGATATTCTGACGCCATTAAAAGATATAGATTCCGCCTATGGTGTATATGCGGTGTTTGGAAATCATGAATATATCGGCAGAAATACTGGGTATATGACAGAAGAGTATAAGAGATTGAATATAAAACTTTTGGTAGATGAATTTGAAGGTATAGATAATAGATTTTATATAATAGGACGAAACGATATTGCCTATAAGAATTTTACAGGTAAAGAGAGAAAAAATATATTTCAATTGACGGATAGATGTGACAAGACAAAATTACTGATTGCAGTAGATCATAGGCCGGTAGATTTGGAAAATTGTAAAAATGCAGGAATAGATGTTCAGTTTTCCGGACATACCCATAGGGGTCAGCTTCATCCTTTAAATCTTATAACTAAAAAAATTTTTAGGATTGATTGGGGATATTTAAAAGATGGTAAATTTAATATTATAGTTTCTTCGGGATTTGGAACTTGGGGTCCGCCTATAAGAATTCATAGTAGATCAGAGATTGTTGAAGTTATTCTCAAAGGAGCCGTGAATTGAAAGTTCAATAAGGAGGAGGACAGTTTCCAATGGATAAACAGCGAAAATACACTGTGCTAGGTGAAGAGTATGAAAAATCTATGAGTTTAGAAGAAAGAAAAAAAAAGGGCAGTTTTTATACACCTTACTATATAGTGGATTATATAGTGGAAAATATTATGTCCGATTTGGACGTTAAAAAAAATCCTTTTGTAAAGGTGCTGGATCCCTCCTGCGGCAGTGGATATTTTTTAATAAAAGTGTATGAAATTTTAATGAAAAAATTCAGCGAGAATTTAGAATTTATTAGACAGAATTTTAAGGATGAAGATTATAGGATTGAAGATAAAAATGGAATCAGATATATAAAGGGCAGTGAATATTGGCAGTACTCTAACCTGGGCTATCATATACTCAGGGAATGTATATACGGCGCAGATATAGATGAATTTGCCGTAGAACTGGCAAGAATAAATTTGTGCAATAAAAGTGGAATTGATTTTGAGTTTAAATATAATATCATATGCTGCAACAGTTTGATAAAATGGGAAAAAGAACATGAAAATGGAGAAATTTGCGGAGATATATCTGAATTCTGGAAGAGAAAATATGACTATGTACTGGGAAATCCACCATGGATATCCCTCAGCAGAAAATATAAAAAAGAGGATAAGCTGACGAAGTATTATAGTGAGAATTATAGTGGAAATACGTATTTACCCAATTTATATGAATATTTTATAAAAAGATCTATGGAACTTTTAACACCTCATGGAAGATTTGGATTTATAATTCCAGATAGACTGGCCAGTAATCTTTATTACAGAGATTTTAGAAAAAATTTACTTGAAAATTATAGCATATTGAATCTGGTCTTTGAAATAAAATTTCCGGAAGTAAATGCCGATTCCATGATTATTATAGCTGAAAATGGCTGCAGAATGTACAATAAAGTAAATATAGACATATGTAAAAAGAGGATGTATGCTGTGGATCAGCAGAAATATCTGGAAAACTTAAATTTTGAGTTCTCTTACTGCTATAATTCAGAGAGCCTGTTTATAAAGGAAGGTATTGAAAAATCCAGTAAAATGCTTTCTGACATATGCTGTACTTTTACTGGATTCATAGGATATAGATCTAAAGTGACTTCAAATAAGATCAGCTCTAGCCAAGTTAAAATATTAAAGGGCGAAAATATAAGAAAATTTAAGGTAGAAGGCAGCTGTTATTATGATTTTATACCTGAGAATATAAAGGGAGGAACCAAGGATATAAAAAAACTTGCCAGTAAAAATAAAATAGTTATAAGGAAAACTGGGAGCCAGCTGATAGCAGCACTGGATTGTGAAGGATGCATAATAGAACAATCCCTGTATGGTATAGTGGGCAAGAACAGGAAAATTTCCATTTATTATATTCTGGGAATTTTAAATTCAACCCTAATTCAATGGTACTATTTAAATTTTCTAATAACAAATCCCAATTCGACCCCCCAGATTAAAAAGTACAGTTTGGATCGGATACCCATATGCGAATGCAGTTATGAATATAGGAGTGAAGTTGAAAAATTAGTAAATAAAATAATGTATGAAAAAGGGGAAAAAAGTAGATTTGAAAAAAAATTAGACGAAACTGTATTTAACCTATATAATATTGACTATAAGTACAGATATATTATAGTGGATGAAGTACAAAATAGCAGAGATGGGAAAAAAGGTGGCAGAAAATTAAATGGGGGGAATTATTTATGATAACCTTGTTTTGCATTTTATTTGTGATATTAACTTTGTGTTTGGTATTGTCTATAGTGGGAATTGTGATGCTTCCAATTGTAGGACTTGTAATAGCAGCAGCCTTTATTATTGCCATAATAGGAATTATTTTGAAGATTGTATTTTCACTGCCTTTTTTAATACTTGTTATAATATTGGTGATACTGTACATGTGTAGAAATAAATGATCAATTATAATATTCGATATGTAACGAACTATGTAGGCGGTATAAATTATATAGTGTTTATATGTAAAGAATATTATCAAACTTATTTTATTAAAATATATTGACT
>NZ_FXYI02000265.1:0-3260 GCF_900184915.1 Clostridium sp. HV4-5-A1G
AATTTATAAAATATGTATTTTTTGTTATTCTCTGGACAAACTACAAAAAGGAGGTGTTCATATGGACAAAAAATTTTCAAATAAAGCGATTAACTTTTTGAAAAAGGAGGGTTTTTACGTAATATTATTTATTTGTCTTTGTATAGTTGCAACAGTTGCACTGCTGACTGCAAAAAATAATAAAGAACAGAGTGCTGAGCTGCAGAAAAGTCAAGCCATAGAACAAAAGCAGGTTAAGCAAACTGCAAAGGCGGATAAAAATCCTTCTTCAAGCTATGACAATGCCCTTCAAGTTAAAGAGAACAGCCAGGCAAATGCTGAGAAGGAGGTTTCGAAAGGAGTATCCAATTCAATGAGTACTTCATTCCAAAAACCAGTGGAGGGAGTTATTGCAAGAGGATTTTCAGAAGATCCGGTATATTGGAATTCTACTGGAACATACAGACCCAACTTAGGATATGATATACAAACAGATTTGGGGAAACCAGTATTTGCAGCAATGGATGGAAAAGTAGAAGCGGTAAATACTGCAACGCAAGATGGAGTGGAAGTCATATTAGATCATCAAAATGGATTGAAGACCATTTATTCTAATTTAGATCCAAACGTTAAAGTCAGTGCAGGTCAGACGGTAAAAAAGGGAGCAGTTATAGGAATAGTGGGCAAGACTACTTTGAGATCAGCCTATGAAAAATATGGGAATCATCTACATTTTGCTGTTTTGAAGGGAAAAGAATTTGTTGATCCAGGTAAATATATAAAATATTAATATTTGGCCATTTCTCTTAGGTTTTATAGAGAAATGGCTCATATACAATGAATTTTAAGGTATAAAGGGGCATATTTATATATGGAAGGACAAGTATATACTAAAAGTTTTTTAAATTACGTAGAAAATGTTTAAACGATTTTATAATAGAAAGTTTTGAATAATAACATTTTTGTATGAAGGAGTTGAATGAGTTTGAAAGATTATATTGAAGAGAGAGTTATGGAAGTTGCTAAATATATAATAGGATCTAAAGCTACTATAAGAAAAACTGCTAAAGTTTTTGGAGTCAGTAAAAGTACTATACACAAAGATATGACTGAGAGGTTGCCAAAAATAAATCCACAGGTTGCTCAGGAGGCCAAGAGTATATTGGATTATAATAAAGCAGAAAGACATATAAGAGGTGGAAAGGCCACCAAAATGAAATATAAAGCTATTGAAGGTTAAAAAACATTCCCATTATAATTATAATATGATATTATAATTAATAGTAAATGTATTTACATTTTATTATGAAAAGCAAGTTAGAGTAGGAGTGAAAAAAGGGATGTTTTTTAATATAGGAACTGATATGGGAATAGACTTAGGTACGGCTACGGTGCTTGTATATATTAAAGGCAAGGGGGTAATTTTAAAGGAACCTTCTGTGGTTGCCATAGATAAGAGTAAAAATAGAGTGCTGGCTGTGGGAGAAGAAGCATGGCAGATGATAGGCAGGACACCGGGTAATATTGTTGCAATTCGTCCGTTAAAAGATGGAGTTATATCCGATTACGATGTAACGGAAAAAATGCTGAAGTATTTTATAGGAAAAGCTTGTGGGAAGAAGAGAATGTCAGCGCCAAGGATAGTTGTTTGCATTCCCTGCGAGGCTACTGAAGTTGAAAAAAGAGCTGTAATCGACGCAGCTAAAAATGCAGGTGCAAAAAAAGTATTTTTAATTGAAGAACCATTGGCTGCAGCTATAGGTGCTGGAATCGATATAACTAAAGCGAGTGGAAGTATGGTGATTGATATAGGAGGAGGAACCACCGATGTGGCTATAATTTCACTGGGAGGAATAGTGGTAAGGGCTTCAATTAAAGTAGCAGGAGACAAATTTGATGAAGCTATAATGAAATATATTAGAAAAGAACATAAATTGATGATTGGTGAGAGAACTTCAGAAAACTTAAAGATAAAAATAGGTTCTGCATTTCACAAGGATGAAGAAAATAGCATGGAAATAAGGGGAAGAGATTTAATCACTGGACTTCCTAAGAACATGGAAATATCTTCTAAAGAGATGAGAATAGCTTTGAAGGAAACTGTAAATGCTATAGCAGATACAACCAAGGCGGTATTGGAAAAAACTCCTCCAGAACTATCTGCAGATATAGCGGAAAAGGGCATAGTTATGACTGGAGGAGGAGCTTTGCTAAATGGCTTAAGTGATTTAATACAGGAAGTTACCTGTGTGCCCGTTTATGTAGCCGAAGATCCAATATCCTGTGTAGCTTTAGGTACAGGTAAAGTTCTTGAATATTTGGATAAAATGGAAGTTATTTTTACAGGCGATGACATAACTTTAATAGATTAAATAAAAGAGTAAAATCATATATATTATAATAATATCTTATTGTAGTAGAGGTAGTATGAGTGAATCAATGAATAGAGTATTACTTCAGCCATATTTAAAATTAGGTTTAAGCGTATGTTGCTGGTATTGCTGAATACATCTTCACTGCTGTTTGAGTCTACTATCCCTATTATTGATGAATCTCCTACGTTTGGAAGAGATTTTCCTACTCCTTTGCCAGGGTGTACAGGGAAATCTCTTGCCTGTATTTCACCTATGGCTTCATGATCACCTAGACAAGCATCAATTCCTATAATATTATTATTGGGGTGAAGCAATTTTATTTCGTTTAACTTACTTTCAATGTTTAAAGCGTGTATTGGCTCTGGTATTGTACCATAAACGGGTAGAGGAAAATGCTTGCATTTTAATAGGGTACCTACTAGAGGACCAAGGCAATCTCCTATATATTTATCTGTACCAATGCACACTATAACGGTGTCTTTGTTGATGTGATCTTTTAAAAAATGGGCTAAATCGTAATATGCCAGTGGGTTTTTATAATTGGATTTTATTTTACTCAATATATTCACCTTCTTTTATGTATACAATGCTTATGGATAATGTTCACAGCAAACACTATATATAATTTATATGATGAAATCATGTAAATTATTAGGACTAAAATAGAGGTATATGATTTTAAAAGAAATAACGAGGTAGGCAGAGAAATAAACGTTTAATATTAAATTTTACTCAAATATGAAATTTGAAAATAATCTTGTAAAAATGTATACTAAACTACGTTAAACGTTAAATGCCTTTATATTTTATCTAAAATGTGGTTTTATATAAATAAGCTGGCATAGCTCAGCAGGTAGAGCAACTGACTTGTAATCAGTAGGTCGTGGGTTCGAAGCCTACTGCCAG
>NZ_FXYI02000266.1:0-3253 GCF_900184915.1 Clostridium sp. HV4-5-A1G
AATAAAAAATAACTTTTATTTATTTTTAGCTTAACAATCAATTTTTAGGCCAAAAACTTTAGTAATTACAAGCTTTCCCAAGTTAAAAGTTTAAAATTAAGAGTTAATAGTAGATTAGTAGATTTTAGTCATCATCGAAAATCTTCATCTACTATTAACTCTTCACTATAATCTCTAAACATAGAATCATATTATCAACTGGAAAGTCCTGCAGATAAAACCAATACCATGAGTATCGGAATACTATCACATATAATCCATCCTAAAAGTATAAGTACAATACTTAACTTACCATATTTATTAAAAAAATACAGTATTAAATTATAAAAGAAAAATAAATTGGTCATAATAAATATGAGGATTATAGGAACTGGATCAGATATGCTATAGACTACTATGATATGAACCATAAAAATCAATGCCAAAACAGTACCCAGAAAGAATATCACTTTAAGCCCATCTCTATTTTTAACCTTGAGAAATATGTAAATACCATCATATATACACAACAAGCAGGGTATAAGTACAAGTATCTCCAACTTGTCTATAAAAAAGTACGCTGTAATTAAAATTGCCGTGAAAGCCAGTATTTTAATATTAAAATTTAGATTTTTATCGTTCATCTATAGTATCTCCTTTCCAAGCCTGGATGTCTGTGTTCTTATTTATTTTCACACTTTATTTAATATAAATTTTTCCAAAGCATAGGCTGCTCCATCTTCTCTGTTGCTTTTAGTTATATAATCTGCAGCTGCCTTCAATCCATCAGAACCATTATCCATTGCTATTCCGAATCCCGCATAATTTATCATGGAGATATCATTATCCCAATCTCCTATGGATAATATCTCCTCTCGATTTATGCCATAATCCTCTGCAACCCTCTTAAGCATTTTTCCCTTGTCTACCTTTTTGTTGAATATTTCTAAATAATTTGGAAGTGAAAAATTAGCATTTATCTTATTTCCAAACTCATCTAAGATTTCCTCTCTTATTGTCAAAAGTTTTGCTCTATCCTCAACAAGAACTATTTTGTACATAGGTTGACTGCTAAAAAATGAAGACAGTTTTCCCACTTCATTCCAATGAGCTATATAATCATTAAGGTTCATATAATCAGTTATTTTTTCTATATAGACCTTTGCTTCATCAAACAATATGCAATATATATTGTTTTTTTCGGACATATGTATAATTCTACTACATATTTTATTTTCAATGGGTTCTCCTAAAATCAATTTACTTTTTCTATATAGATTTGCCCCATTTAAACATATTACAAAGTCTTCCAGCCCCAATTCATTTGAAAAATTTTTCAACCCGTTAAATTCCCTTCCTGAAACTAAGATCACTTTTATTCCCAATGTTTGTATTTTCTTTACTACTTCTATAGTCCTCTTGCTCAAAACATGATTTTCATTCAATAAAGTCCCATCCATGTCCATTGATACTAGTTTATACATAAATGCCCTCCTCTGTATGCTAAATACTACATAATACTAATAAACCACACTAATTAATTTGTTGAGTTCTTTCCAAATTGAAATTATTTGACAATAAACGTAAATATCACTACAATATATTTGATGATCTCAGAATTAAACACATCATACAAAACATAGAGGTATTAAATTATGGAAACTCATAAAAGCAGAAAAAAATTTATAGCAGATTTATTTTTATTGCTGGCCGCTATGCTATGGGGTGGAGGCTATGCTGCTACAAAAGATGCTCTAAATAGCATAACTCCATTATATATGATGGCCATACGATTTTTATGTGCTGGAATTTTAATTTCAGTTATTTTTTTCAAAATAATGATGAAAATAACTCTAGAAGATATAACTCGTGGTTTTATAATAGGCATATTCTTGTTTTTGGCTTACACTGCCCAGACAGTAGGACTTAACTATACAACTGCCAGCAAGCAATCTTTTTTAACTTCAGTTTATGTAATTATACTTCCCTTTTTATACTGGGCTGTATTCAAGACAAAACCTACTCATAGAGCTATAATTTCAGCCGTAATTTCCCTTATTGGCATAGGAATACTGAGTTTTAAATCAAATATGCAGCTCAATATAAATATTGGAGACTGGCTGACACTCTTATCAGCTGTTTTATTTGCATCACATATAATTTCCATAGCTTGTTTTACAAGAAAATCCAATCCGATAATACTATCTGTAGTACAGATGATGTTTTCCGGTATATTTTCTCTTCTATTTGCAATTATTTTTGAACCAAGTTTTTCAGGAATACGTGATAGTGCTTTATTCCCTATTTTTTACCTAGTAGTCTTTAGCACCATGATAGGATTTTTAATTCAAAACATAGCTCAAAAATATACCAATCCCAATCATGTGGGAATATTACTTTCACTAGAATCTGTATTTGGCGCGATCATATCCATGATATTTTTGAATGAAGTATTTACATTGAATATGATAATAGGTTGCAGCATCATATTTTTATCCGTATTTATCTCAGAAACAAAATTAAAATTTACATTTAAAAGAAATTCTCGAAATATATCTTAATTCAATACTATAAGTTATTTATTCTCACTGTTCTTCCTCTTTATTTTTGTTTTTCTTTATTCCCATTTTCTTAATTATATCAGGAACCAACTCTATTATCTTGTCTAAACTGTCCTTATTTTTAATGGGAATTAATTTAACATTATCCTCTTTTATAACAAGCACAGCATCTGCAGTTATCTTTGCACCCGCACCCATACCTGATCCAGAACCTTCCTTTTTATCTTTATCTCCAGCTGTATCCTCTCCTCCTCCAGCAGCACATCCAAAATTAACAGTTATAAATGGCACCAAAGTTATATCTCCTACATTTATGGGTTTACCAACAACTGTTTCTGTCTTTAAAAAATTTTCCAATTTTGAAAATAGCATCTCCGTATTTTCCTTAATATCCATGTTAATACCTCCTTAATATCAAATATCAGCTGACTTCACTTCACTGGTTTTTTCATATCCGACTCTCTCTGCTCTATCTCTCCTATGAAACCTTTTTTTCATAAAATCAGCCATAAGAACTCTAAACATTATAAAAATAAAAGATATAACTTTTAAGCTTCCTTTAATTTCTACACTTACATTAAAAACATCGTCAAAAAAATCCGGTTTCATATTTATAGATTTTTTTGGCATTATATTTTTAATTATAGCAAAAATCCCTCCTAATATTCCAGTGATATAATGATCCTCTAAACCATAGTTCCCCTCTATTTTAA
>NZ_FXYI02000267.1:0-3243 GCF_900184915.1 Clostridium sp. HV4-5-A1G
TAATAGAATTAATTGTATAATTAATATGAAAAGGAGTTATATATGAAAAAAGGAGATAAAATTGTTATTGTATTTATAAGCATATTGATTATTATAAGTTTGATAGGAGTTTATGTATATAAAAGTCGTTTGGATGGCTTAAATAAAATAGCAGTTATAAAAGAAAATGGTAAAATAGTAAGAACTATTGATCTGAATTCTGTACAAAATGCTTATGAGTTTACTATAAAATATGGCAAGTCTGGCTTTAATAAAATTAGGGTGGAGAAAGGCAAAATACGTATTTCTGATTCAAATAGTCCTAGAAAAATAGGAATGAAGATGGGCTGGATATCACAACCAGGAGAGAATGTCATATGCATTCCGTATAAACTTATAGTTGAAATAGAAGGTAAAGATCCAAGGCTAAATAATGTAGATGCTATTGCAGGACAACCAGCTGATTTACAGAGATAGAAAACTATTAATATCCAAACTATTAATTTTTTACAAATAAGTTAGGGGTTTTTTCTTTTATTTACTATCAGTGCAATTTCGTATTTTTAAGGTTCACTCTAAAATAATTTGGATTTTAGCTAGAAGTTGTTTTTGATTCATAAATTTGTAAAAGACTTTATGATCCACTAATTCACAGGCAATGTCTAGTATCATTCCTTCTTTGGCTGGTTTTACATAATTGACGGTGATTTCTTTGATTTGGTTAACCCGTTCAGAGATTAAATCTAGGTAACGGGCATTATTCATATGATTATAGTTATCAATGTCCCGCCCTAAAACAGTATACTGCTGCATTTTTGCATTTGCAGTCAACGGTGGCTGAACTTTATTTCGCAAAATAGGGCATTTTATATTTTGATCAATAATTTTGGATGCTGGAAAATCCTTTGGTAGACTAGCTAATTTACCAGTTAAGAGATCAACAGCAAAAGCATTTTCTATTTGTGTAGCTAACAAGTTATTTATATTATTAAAAATTTTAACTAATCGTGTAAATTTTCTTCTATTAGCATTGGTAATGAAAGACTGAATAATTAGTTTATCAGATAAAAATGTTGGCTTCAAAATTTGAACTTTTTGATCAGACACAAAAAAGCCAATGTTGGCATTTAGTTTAGGTAACTTCTGCAAAATTGATTGCGTATGTATCCATCCAATATCTTGAAATTTATCAATCAAGGCCCCTAACTTTATTTCAGCATTATAGCCAACCTCTGATAAAAAAACTTCACTTTGACGTTCTAACATCGTGAAATATCCTCCTAAAGCATTATAGATTGTAGTATTCATGGATAATTGTACACCTATAGATATAAAATATCTATATAAGGAGAATTGGAATTAATATTAACAATCTTTATTAGGAGCCTTTATCTTCCTAATCTAAATTATTGATTTTTTACAAGCATATGGTAGAATATAAAAGTAAGTAGTATTTCTTAATAAGACAAAAAATACTATTAACAATTCTAAATTAACAACAAGCAATTTAAAATTAAAGGAGATTATTTTATGTCAAAACCAAAGCTTATAATTATCGGAGGATTTTTAGGCGCAGGGAAAACGACTTCAATATTAAATTTAACAAAACTTCTACAGGAAACAAAAAATGTTGGGGTAATAACCAATGACCAAGGAACACAATTAGTAGATACAAGTTTCTTATCCGAACAAGGTATTAATGTTATGGAAGTAACTGGAGGATGCTTTTGCTGTAACTTCGATTCTTTCTCACAAAAAATTGACCAGATGATTGAAAAAAATAATCCAGATATTATATTAAGCGAACCGGTAGGAAGTTGTACAGATCTTATTGCGACCGTTTATAGACCGCTCAACAATTACTTTTCTGATAAATTTACCCTTGCTCCACTATCTATTGTGGTTGACCCTAAAAAGATTATGCAATTTCTTGGGAGCGAAGCACATTCCTTATATCCTGACGAAGTAAAATACCTTTTTTGTAAACAAATTGAAGAAGCTGATATAATTGTGTTAAACAAAATTGACCTAATGTCACAGCAGGAGCTTGTTATCGTTGAGAATATCATCAAAAAGAATTTTCCTGAAAAGCAATTAATAGAAATTTCAGCAAAAGAAAATATCAATATGAATTTATGGTTAGAGAAGATTGAGAAAACAAAGCATAAAGATAATTTTACTATGGATGTGAATTATCAAACTTATGGTAGGGCAGAAGCATATCTTGGTTGGCTGAATACTTCTACAGAGCTTTCTTCTTCAGAAGAATTTGATATTAGTGCTTTTATAAGAGATTTTATAGAAGTTTTGAAGAATAAATTTAATAATGAGAAACTTGAAATTGCCCATTTGAAAATATACGGAGTTTCTAATAATAAATATGTTAAAGTAAGTCTTACTGGGCTATCAGATGATATTAATTTTAGTGGACAGGTTCCATTAATAGATAATAAAGCAAATATTATAATTAATGCAAGAATAAATGTTAGTCCAAGAAAGCTAGAGAATTATGTAATTAGTAAGTTAAATAAATTTTCTGCTAAAAAGAGTATAACTCCTAAAAATATAAAAACTGAATGTTTTATGCCAGGGCAACCCAATCCAAAATACAGGATGTCAAGTGAAGACGCAAAAAAATCTTTACTTACAAGGAAAAATATATTTTAATATAAAATACAATTTTTAGATTATGGACCAATAAAAAGATAAAGAAAAGCTCTGGTGAATCCAAGGTTTTCACAATAATTTATTTACATAATTAAGTAGAAACTCCAGTTGAATTTTAACTGAAGTTTCTTTAATATTTATTAAAATTAATTGATAACAAGGAAGTTATCCAGTAAACTCTGGTTGCTTCCTTTTTTTATTTCTGCTTTTCCAATCAGCAGTGATGTCATTTCTTTGATGTTAGAAGGGAGATTAACTCCTATAGTTCTCTGTAAGTGTTGATTTCGCTTTTGCTTACACGAAGCTCAGCTAGTAAAGGAACTATTCTTTTAAAATGTTCACTATTATTATGTTCCTGAATTGCCCGGGCATTTTTCCATTGTTCCATAAATGTAAGTATCGAGGAGTCATTTATTTCTTCAAATATTTTATATGAAATGCAGCCATTTTCTTTTCTACTTTTTTCAATTAATTCTTTTGCTAGTTTAAGATATTTTTCTTTTTCTCCCTTTTTAATTATACTTTTTGCCACTATTGTTATCATAAATACACTTCCTTCTTATATATGTAAATATTAAATTTATACTTGATTAATTC
>NZ_FXYI02000268.1:0-3195 GCF_900184915.1 Clostridium sp. HV4-5-A1G
ACGTATATTAGTATTTACTATATAACAAAATATATAAGTTTTATTTGCCTATTCCTTTTACTGTAATTACCTTAATTGGAATATTTCATATAATAATTTTACATGAGTAGGTGAATCAATTGTCAATAGAAGAACAGAGAAATTTCATATTGGATAATATCAATGGAATTATAGTAAAATGGGATATGAGCAGTAACAAATTCGCAGTTCCTAAGTTATGGGAAAGTATGACAGGATATGTTGTTTCTGAAGAGATTAATTTTTTTGGACAACTAAAAAAAATTATTTGTTCAGAAGATCTAGGAAAATTTATGAATGCTTTGAAAGAGAGTGTACATAAAAAGGCTGACTATTTTGAATGTGAATATAAAATTAAAACCAAGTCGGGAAAAATAAAATGGATGCTTCATAAAGGTAAAATTTTTGACTATAGTAAAGGGCAGACATTGATGATAAATTATATTTCAGATATTACTGATAAAAAGATATATGAGTCTGAGATAAGGTATCTGGCATATTATGATATTACAACCAATATTCCCAATAAATTGTTTATGACCGTTAAATTGAATAAGTTTTTCAATGATGCAAGCTTAAAGAGCAAAAGGAACCTAGTATTGTTTTATATCTGCATATATAATTTTGAAAAAATAAAGGATGTATACAGGCAAGATTTTGAAGAAGCTCTATTAAAAAAAGTATCAGATATATTTAAGAATAATTTAAATAATGAAATACTATGTAAAGTAGAGGATAGCAAATTTGCTATTATAGATTACAGCTGTGGAGATGTTGAAAAAGCAAGATTAAAAGCAGAATATTTTTTGAGCCTATTTAATAAAATGATGGAGATTGATGGGGAAAAAGTATTCGTAGCATTGAATATTGGTATTTCTTTTTATACTGATGGTGTGATAAATGGCGATAAAATGATGAGAAATTCAGATATGGCTCTTATGAAGGCTAAAAAACTTGGGAAAAATCAATATGAGTTTTATGAGGAAAAGATGAATGTTGAGATTATGGATAGAGTGAAAATTGAAAATGATCTTGTAAAAGCCATAGTTAATAAAGAATTTATTTTGTATTATCAGCCTCAAGTTGATATTGACAAAATGGAAATCTACGGATTAGAAGCATTGATAAGGTGGAATTATAATGGAACTATAAAATTTCCTTCTTATTTTATAGATATTGTGGAACAGAATGGAATGATAAATGAAATAGGCAAATTTGTGCTATATGAAGCTTTTGTACAGGCTAAAAGATGCAATGATTTAGGATATGAAAAAATCTACATGTCTGTAAATATATCAAAGAAGCAGCTTGAGGAAGATTCATTTTTGGATTTTGTAGATTTTGTCTTAAAGAATACTGGAATAAAAGCAAATTATATCTGCTTTGAAATTACTGAGAGAATATTAATTGATCTATCTGAAAAAATGTTGAGTGTACTTTCTAAAATAAAAGATATGGGAATAAAAATATTTATAGATGATTTTGGAACGAAATATTCTTCGTTAAACTATTTAAAGGATTTGCCAATTGATGGTATTAAAATAGATAAATCCTTTATTTGTAATATACAAAACTGTGAGAAAAGTAAGATGATTTTAAAAAGCATTGTAAATTTGGCGGGAGATTTGAATATTGAAGTGATAGCAGAGGGGGTAGAAACATATGAACAGTTAAAATTTTTAAAAAGCATTAAGTGTAATAAAATGCAGGGATATATATTTAGCAGACCAGTAGATTCTGAAAAGTTAATTAAGAACTTGAAAAATTCATATGAGATTTGGGATAATATTAGTGAATCATATAATAAGGAGAATTAATATGAAATTTTTAGAAAATGTGAGAATGAAAACAAAGCTATCATTATGTTTTGGAATTATGGTTATAATAATTGCTGCTATAGGTGTCGTAGGGATACTGTCATTTTCCTATAAGGGTGTTGTTACTACTCTATTGATTATAGTTGGAATTGTATTTGCAGTGATATTTCAGCTTTTTATACCCAGGGACATAAATGAATCCATAGTAAAAATGGTAAATCTTGCAGAAAGCCTATCCAAATTTGATTTAACCCGTGATTATAAAATTGATAGAAATGATGAATTTGGAAAGGCATTTAGAGCTATGGAAAAAGCTCAGGGAAATCTGAGAAATTTTATAAAAGAAATTGAAGAAAATTCCCAGCATATGAGTAGTTCAAGTCAGGAGCTTTCTGCTGTAGCTGAAGAGTTATCTGCAAAGGCTGAGGATGTAGATAACTCCATCACCGGTGTGGCAACTGGTATTGAAGGAAACAGTGCAGCTGCAGAAGAGATAACAGCTTCTGTGGAGGAAGTGAATTCGAGTATAAATGAACTTTCTCAAAAAGCATTGGAAGGAAGTAATAATGCAAATGAATTTAAGAAGAGAGCTTCGACTGCAAGAAAAGAAGGAAAAGATGCTGTGGAAGAATCACATGAATTATATGAAAGTAAAGCAAATAATGTTATTAAAGCTATAGAGGATGGAAAAGTGGTAGAAAATATAAAAGTTATGGCAGACACTATTGCAAGTATAGCTGAACAGACTAATCTTCTTGCACTGAATGCTTCTATAGAATCAGCCAGAGCAGGAGAACAGGGAAAAGGATTTGCAGTGGTGGCAGATGAAGTTGGAAAATTGGCAGAGCAGTCTTCAAAAGCTGTAGTTGGAATTCAAGATACTATAGTAAAGGTTCAAGAAGCTTTTAGAAACCTTGCACAGTATAGTAAAGATATGCTAAAATTTGTAAATGAAAATGTAAGCAGCAGATTTGAAAACTTCGAGGAATTGGGAAGCAAATATTACGAGGATGCAGAGTTTTTAAGCAAAATGTCCGATGAAATGGCATCCATGTCAGAAGAACTTGCGGCAACTGTGAATCAGGTAAGTGAAGCTGTTCAAAGCATGGCAAATACATCACAGCAGTCTTCGGGTCATGTAGAATCAATAAAGTCCAGTGTAGATGAAACTACAAAAGCAATAGAACAAGTAGCATTTACTGCTCAGACTCATGCTGATCTCGCCCAGAAGCTGAATAAAATGTTGTTAAAATTTAAGGTATAAGAGAGTATGGAGCGGATTATCAATACACTAAATAGTACAAAAGAAACTTTATTTAAGAATTACTATGAATAATATTTTTTATATATTCTTTATAGT
>NZ_FXYI02000269.1:0-3066 GCF_900184915.1 Clostridium sp. HV4-5-A1G
CCCTGGCAGGGAGTGGATGCAATGCCCTGTGCAGTAGCCATTATGGAAGGGTTCCAGACCATTGTCAGCAGATTCAACGATGCCAGGAATCCCATAGTTATAAATGTTGGAACTGTAAAGGCAGGGGAAAGATTTAATGTGGTTCCCGGTAAAGTTGAGATGACAGGGATGAACAGGGCTCTATCCAGTAATTCCAGGAAAATGATGCCAAAATGGATGAAGAAAATAATAGATGGTGTCTGCAGTGCCTATGGCTGCAAATATGACTTTAAATATAAAGATGGATTTAAACCCACTATTAACGACGATAAATCCACTGAATTTGCCAGGAAGTCCGTGGCCAAATTGATAGGTGAAAAAAATATTATTCAGGTAGGTAAGATCATGGGTTCTGAAGATTTTTCCTCATATCTTGAAAAGGTACCGGGTACATTTATGATACTTGGCGATGGAAACAAAGAAAAAGGATGGATGTATTCCCAGCATTCCAATCATTTTACTATTGATGAGAACTGTCTTCCTATAGGAGCAGCAGTTTATAGTCAGATGGCAGCAGATTTTTTGAAGAATTAATAAAGTTACTTGATTGAAGGGACCGGTGCACAAATTTAATTGTACACCAGTCTTTTATTAACTTATTTTACCCTTCTTTAACTTTTATTTTATTCTTATTTTCTATTATCTTATTTGCTTCAGAACTTGGCACCTCTTCATATCTTTCAAATCTCATAGTAAAACTTCCTCTGGCCTGGGTCATGGATCTTAAATCTGTAGCATATTTAAACATTTCAGCTTGAGGAACTTCGGCTATTATTATTTGATTTCCTTCTGAACTCTCCATTCCCAGTACTTTCCCTCGTTTTTTGTTGATGTCCCCAATTATATCTCCCATATAGTGCTCGGGAACAGATATCTCCACATGTTCAATAGGTTCCAATAATATTGGTTCAGCTTCCATAAGTCCCTTTTTATATGCTAGTGAGGCTGCAACTTTAAATGCCATTTCTGATGAATCTACAGGATGATATGAGCCATCATGAAGTGTGGCTTTTAATCTTATTACAGGATAGCCAGCCAATACTCCATGATTTACACACTCCCTTAGACCTTTTTCCACTGCTGGTATATACTGTCTAGGTACTACCCCTCCTACTACTTTATCCACAAACTCTAAATCATCTTCCCCATCAGTCCTGGGCTCAAATTTAATTCTCACATCTCCATATTGTCCATGTCCTCCTGATTGCTTCTTGTGTTTCCCTTGAACATCTGAAATTTTCTTTATGGTTTCTCTATAAGGTACTTTTGGTTCCTGTAAAACAACTTCCACACCGAATTTAGATTTTAATTTACATGATATTACATCAATATGAGTCTCGCCCAATCCAGATATTATCACCTCTGCATTTTCCGTATCTCTAGATATTTTAAAAGTAAGATCTTCTTCTACCATCTTATTCAATCCGTTTAATATTTTATCTTCATCATTTTTAGATTTAGGTAAAACTGCCATTGAAATTACAGGCTGCGGAAATTTAATATCTTCAAATATCACAGAGGACTTAGGATAACATAGTGTATCCCCCGTACTTGTAAATTGTAGTTTAGATACAGCGCCTAAATCCCCAGCCGTTATTTCAGAGGCAGGAATCTGCTGTTTACCTCTTAGAAAATACATGGATCCCATTTTTTCATTTTTGTTCTTTTTAACATTATGCACTGTCATATCAGATTTCAACTTTCCCGTTATAACTCTAAACAAAGATAATTTACCAACAAAAGGATCCGCTATAGTTTTAAAAACAAATGCTGAAAAAGGTTCTTTTTCATCTATTTTTATAGTGTGTTCAGAGTCATTTTTTATATCTATAACTTTAATAGGCTCTATATTTTCTGGTGATGGAAAACATTCAATTATATCTTCAATTAAAGTCTCTATTCCTATTCCAGTTAAAGCAGAACCACACATTACAGGCACTACTTCTCCCTTTGAACACCCCTTTATTAAACCCTCATATATATCCTCATCGCTTAAAGTACCTTCATCGAAATATTTATCTAAAAGTTTTTCATCTGTCTCTGCTACGGCTTCCATTATCATATTTTTACATTCATCTACTTTTTCTAAAATATCTTCAGGTATATCCCCTTCTTCCATAGCTTTAGTTTTACTATTAAATATCCTAGCTCTTCTTGAAATAACGTTTACAACACCTTTAAAATCGCTTTCTTTACCTATAGGATACTGAACAGGTACTACAGATATACCAAATTTCTGCTTTAATTCTTCCATCACCTTTCCAAAATTAGAATTTTCCCTATCTAGCTTATTCACATAAAAGGCTCTTGGTAAATTGTTCTTATTTAAATAATCCCAGGATTTTTCTGTCCCTACCTGTATTCCTGATACACCTGATACAACAATCATTGCTGTATCAACAGCTCTTAATCCTTCCACAGTTTCTCCTATAAAATCAAAATATCCTGGCATATCAACTAAATTTATCTTTACATCATTATATTCACAAGAAACTATTGATGTAGATAAAGATATTTTTCTCTTTTTTTCTTCAGTGTCATAATCACTAACAGTATTTCCATCTTCAATTTTCCCAAATCTATCTGTAGCTTTCGTATAGTAAAGTATTGCTTCTGTTAATGTAGTTTTCCCAGATCCACTGTGACCAATAATTCCTACATTTCTTAAATATTTTGTTGAATAATTTTTCATAAGCAATTCCTCCTCTTACTTTGCACTTAGTTTATATATTCTACTTACAACTTAAAATCCCTGCTAAAATCAAATAAATTTTCACACTAATTTGATTTTACTCAATATATAAAAAAATAAATATATAAAAAATAGGCCAAAAATAGACATAACTTTTGGTCTTTAAAAGGATTTAAAACTTTAACTTTTTCAGTCAACAAACGAATATTAAGCGCTATATATGATAACTAAAAAAAGAGTAACAAATTGTTACTCGTGTGGTGGAGATAAAGAGATTCGAACTCTTGACCCTCTGCGTGCAAGGCAGATGCTCTCCCAGCTGAGCTATACCCCCA
>NZ_FXYI02000270.1:0-3057 GCF_900184915.1 Clostridium sp. HV4-5-A1G
ATATTTATTAAATCAGAATTATTATAGTATAATTTGATAAGTTTCTGTTTATAACAGCTGCATTTTTGGTGGCCTATAAATCCAGTGTCTTTACATTTAGGACATTGATAATGTATTTCGAGATAATCTACAGGATAATTATTAATTGCCAAGAGTTCAGATTTCCTAATTCTCAAATCTGTAATTTTTTCTTTTAACTCTTTTAAATATTTATCTTTGTTTTCGACGTTATTTAATATATTTATTGACAATTCTAGACTGAGCTTTCCTATAGATCTTTGTATGTCAATTATCTCAGGAAGTTTTCTCCTGATTTCTTCTTTTCGTATGTTCAAAGATTTTTCATCTTCTTCTCTTATTTTTTCATACATTTTAATTATTTGTGAATGGTAGCTCTTAATCATTTTTATCCCATCCTAACAATTTTTTTTCCAGATCGTCAAAATCATAATTTCTCTGTTTAAAATTATTGAAAGTACTTTTAGAATTTCTATTTCCAATATTTTTATTGCTATTTCTAAAGTTATTATGAGGTGTTTTTTTTACATCTTTTTTTTCAATATCTTCTAAAGTTCTAATTTTATCTTTATTCCAACTGGTCAATATTCCGTCAATATATTTAAAATCAGCTTTATTTATTCTCTCAAAACATATATTACAAGCTTTGAATATTATTTCTAGAGAAAAATTATAGCTTTCAATCCATTTTGAAAGCATTTCTTCCTGTGGCTTCATTATTTCTCCGTCTTTTATACCAAGATAATTTAGAATTTTTCTTATTTTAATCCATCTATCTTCACGGTTTTTTATAAAAATCTGAGCATCATTTACATTCTTTATCTTTGCATCAAACCAGGATAGAGCAGTTTTTTCTATATATCTGCTGTTTGTTTTACCCTTTGATGTACAGTATTGAACTAGGAGAAGTATAACTTCAGGGGAAAAATTGAGGTCATTTATCCAGCTTATATACATAGTCATTTCTTCTGAAGATAGAGGTCTTCCCGTGGATTTTTCTATATCTTCCAGCATATCTTTTATAGAATCTTTACTTAGTTCTTCTAATAAATTTATGCTATTTTCATTTTCTGTTTTTCTATCGGCTAAATCTAGAAAATCTATATTGTAATTTCCCATGTTGTCAATAGGAATCATTTTAATAACATTTTCGTCATTCCAATAATTCCAGGCGTTTAATACATCAGTTTCTAAAAGATGTAAAGCACTTGCCATAACTTGAGAGCTGACACCTAATTCACCAGATTTGCAATATTTTAGTCCCAGGAGATATACTTTGACAAATTCTCCCCGGGCCTTAGGCATAAATTTATCTATAAAGATATTGCTTACAGGTGTATAGTTTGTTTCATTAGTTTTAAATACAAAAGTACTCATATTTTTTACCTGCCTCTTATAAATTCCATTTTTAAAAAGCTACTATAATAAATCATTATATCAAAATAAGAAAAGTATAACAATGAAATGGATAGCTATTGTGGAAATTACTGTATATTGACAAAGGTTAATTATCATGCTAAAATTAGATTGATTAGTTAATTTAATATTCAGATTTTTCTTAACTAATTGTTAATAATACTGAATTCAGAATGTATATTTTATCTATATGTAAAGGTTTTATTATAATGGATCAGGGGAGAAAATAAAAATGATAATTCTTAAAAATATCAGTACTGTGTATACTTTCGATGATAAAGATAATGTGTTTACAAATTGCGACATTCTTATTGAAGGATCTAAAATTATAAAAATGGGGAGAAATATTTTACCAGATCATGAATGTGAAGAAATAAATTGCACAGGACTTGTGGCACTTCCGGGCTTTGTAAATACTCATCATCATTTATATCAAAGTTTGTTTAGGGGAATTAAGGAAGTACAAGAGCAGCCACTTTTTCCCTGGCTTACAAAGCTCTATAGTTATTGGAAGAATATAAACCCAGAAGCAGTTTATTATGGTGCCATGGTAGGATTCAGCGAACTTTTAAGAACAGGATGTACTTTGACTTCAGATCAGCATTATGTTTTTCCATTTGATCAGCCTGAGAATTTAATTGATATGGAAATAGAAGCATCACGTAAAATAGGAATTAGATTTCATGCCACCCGGGGTTCAATGTCTTTGGGAAAAGATAAAGGAGGGCTGCCTCCTATAAGTGTTATTCAAAAAGAGGATAAAATATTAGAAGATTGTAATAGGTTAGTTGATGAATATCATGATCCAAAGGACTTTTCTATGATTAGAATAGCGTTTGCACCATGTTCTCCATTTTCTGTGACTAAAGATTTAATGATAGAGACGAGAAAATTGGCGAGACAACTGGGAGTTATGATGCATACTCATTTAGCTGAAACCAAGGATGAAGAAAGATTCTGTATTGAAAAATACGGGAGAAGACCCTTTGAGCTCATGGAAGATATTGGATGGATTGGCTCAGACGTGTGGTTTGCACATGGTATATATTTAAATGATAGAGAAATCAGCAATTTAAAGGGAACTGGTATAGCTCATTGTCCATCTTCAAATATGAAATTGGGAAGTGGGATTTGCAGAACTACTGATATTGTAAAAGCATCAGGAAAATTGAGCATTGCAGTAGATGGAAGTGCAAGTAACGATGGTTCCAATATGTGGGAGGAAGTAAAAAGAGCATATTTATTAAATCATTTGAAATATGGTAATTATGGGTTGAGTGCATACGACATATTGAAAATTGCTACTAGAGGAGGAGCTGATGTACTGGGAAGAGCGGATACAGGAAGATTGGCTGTGGGAAAAGCAGCTGATATTATACTATTTGATCTGAACAAAATTGAATATGCTGGTTGTCATGATCCATTGATATCTTTGGTGTGTCTTGGTAACAGTTGTTTTACTAAAATGACTATAGTGAATGGGGAAGTTGTATCAATGGATGGAAAAATTCTGACAATTGACTGTGATAAGGTTTTTAGAGAGGCTAATAAAATTGCAATTCATATGTTGAAAAAACAGTCTTAGAATATTGACAAAGTAAGTATATTATTATAATATTTAAT
>NZ_FXYI02000271.1:0-3040 GCF_900184915.1 Clostridium sp. HV4-5-A1G
ATATTATATAGACAATATTCCTTTAAAAGGTTATTATTAATACATTATATGCTTTATACATACTATATAATATATACCAAGGAGATATGATATGAGTTCCCTAAAAGATTTTTTTTCAAAAGATTCCATAAAAAGAATACTTTTTTTTATTGCTATACTTCTCTTTTTCTATTGGTCTAAATCCGTGTTTGACATATTCTTACTTACTTTCTTATTTTCCTATATAATGAACAGCCTTCAAAATCTGATATTAAGAAAGGTCCATAAAGTAACTGTAGCAAAAGAGAAATTTATTACTGTAATTTTATATACACTCTTATTTGTATCCATAGTATTAATTGTTGTAAAATTAGTTCCACAGCTTATAAATCAGACAAAATATATAATAAATAATATATCAGATTTTCAAATAAATTCGAAATCTTATTCAAATACGGTCCAAGGCTATTTAATAAACATGCTAAGTGAAATAGATATAAAAAGTTATTTGAAATCAGGATTCAATATATCTATACAGCTTGCTGCAAATATAGGAAAATGGAGTCTTAACACTTTTATTTCCATAATGCTCAGTTTATTTTTTATGCTGGAAAAACATAAAATTATTTCCTTCTTAAAAAAATTCAAACACAGTAAGATATCTGGATTATATGAATATCTATGTTTCTTTGGGGAAAATTTTTTAAATACTTTTGGTAAGGTAATTCAGGCTCAGATCTTAATAGCCTTTTTCAATACCATTGTATCTATAATAATGCTTTCCATATTGAATTTTCCTCAGCTGGTAACTATTGGCTTTATGATATTCATATTGAGCTTAATACCAATAGCCGGAGTGATAATATCCCTTATTCCATTGTGTATTATTGCCTTTAGCATAGGCGGCTTTACTAAAGTGGTATATGTATTGATCATGATTGCAATAATTCATGCTATTGAAAGCTATATCTTGAATCCTAAACTGATGTCTTCTAAAGTACAGCTTCCTATATTTTTTACCTTTATAGTGCTGATAGTTTCTGAACACCTTATGGGTATATGGGGTCTTCTCATAGGTATACCCCTGTTTATTTTCATATTGAATCTTCTAGGTGTAAAAACTGACGAATAGCAATTTTCATATATAAAATAAAGATGGATTTTTCCGAAAAATAATTTCTGGAAAAATCCATCTTTTTTACTCATTTACTTTTTAACTAAATCTATAGGATCTCCCTCACCTATCCATCCATCTTTAACTACTTTGGCGAACACACCTTCTCTGGGCATGATACAATCCCCCACCTGTTTACGTATGGCACATCCACTGTGACATTCTTTTCCAATCTGTGTAATCTCCAAAAGCACTTCCCCTACTTTGAGTACAGTTCCCACTGGAAGTTCATATAAAACGATACCTTCCGTAGTAAGGTTTTCTGCAAATTTTCCACTGGATAAACCTTTCACTCCGAGGGATTTCATCTTATCAATGCTCTCTTTTCCAAGTAGACTTACCTGTCTATGCCAATTTCCAGCATGAGCGTCATTTTCCAATCCATTATTTTGCCTGAATAATCCCTTACCTATAGGTTTTTTTATTTCTCCTTTTTTTTCACTTATGTTTACCGAAACAACCTTTGCCATAGTTTCTTTCTTCATCTCCTACAGAACATATTTAAAGTTTTCTTTTAAATAGACCAGACTTACCTCCACTTTTTTCAACAAGCATTATATCCGATATTACCATTCCCCTGTCCACAGCCTTACACATGTCATATACGGTAAGAGCTGCTGTACTGGCTGCCACCAATGCTTCCATTTCAACTCCCGTTTTTCCAGAAATTTTTGCAGAAGCCTCTATGTCAATTTTGGACTTTTCAAAATCCAGTGTAAATTTTATGTCACACCCTGTTATATTTAAAGAATGACACATTGGAATTATATTGGCAGTATTCTTTGCGGCCATAATCCCTGCCACCTGGGCTACCGATAAAACATCACCTTTTTTTGCCTTTCCCTCTGCTACAATGGATAATGTCTCTTTTTTCATATATACGGAAGCTATTGCTACCGCATATCTTTTTGTATTTTCCTTTTCGCTTACATCTACCATTCTCGCTCTACCCTGTTTATTTATATGTGTCAACTCCATAAGCTATTCTCCCTTTCTTCATTTTCTCTCACCACATTCAGAATCCCAGCCCATCAATATGTCAATACCATGGGGTAGTGCAGGCAATATGAATTGAAGATTCTCCGCTGCCCCCTTAGGGCTTCCAGGCAGATTTACAATCAATGTACTTTTTCTTATGCCGCACACTGATCTGGAAAGCATGGCCTTTGGAGTTATCTCCATAGATTTCATTCTCATAGCCTCTGCTACTCCCGGCACATTTTTTTCTATAACTTTTAAAGTAGCCTCTGGAGTAACATCTCTAGGTGAAAAGCCTGTCCCACCATTTGTAAGTACTAAATTTACTTTCAGCTCATCACAAACATAACACAATTCACTTTCTATATCCTCAATTTCATCAGGTATTATTTTGTAATATACAATGTTGTATTTAGACTTATCCAAAATATTTTTTATTTCAGGTCCAGTTTTATCGATTCTCTTCCCCTGTGACCCCTTATCACTTATTGTAATTACAGCAGTTTCTATCATAGTATAACCTAAAAGGTTTTCAGCTCCTTTCCCAGCTAATCCTTAAAATCATAACATTCTCTTATTTATTATTGGCTATTTTTTAATTTCATCATAATCCACATCTACAATTTTCTCACGTGAGATGTCAAAAGGTATATCTTCCTTTTTTCTTATATTATTTACGTTTTTATGCCTGAATTTATCTATTTTTCTATTTTTAAAATATTTCTTCACATTAAAGAAAGCAAATACAGCAACACCAGTTATCACAACTAAAGGTATTATCCTTATGAATATAAATACAGCAGCTAATGCCAACAAAACCTTGCAAACCAAAGAAAAATTTTTAAATATAAAATCCATATTACTCATCCCTTTATACCTTTATAATTATTATTATAAATTGATTATATC
>NZ_FXYI02000272.1:0-3039 GCF_900184915.1 Clostridium sp. HV4-5-A1G
CTGTTCTCTCAAAATTGCACAGTAAATATCTCTTCCATGTCTTCTTTTGGTCAAGCCCTCGACCTATTAGTATCAGTCAGCTGAGCAGGTTACCCTGCTTACACCCCTGACCTATCTCCTCGTGTTCTCCGAGGGGTCTTACCAGCTTTCGCTGTGGGAAATCTCTTCTCGAGGGGGGCTTCACGCTTAGATGCTTTCAGCGTTTATCCCTTCCCAACTTGGCTACCCAGCGGTGCTCCTGGCGGAACAACTGGTTCACCAGAGGTCAGTCCATCCCGGTCCTCTCGTACTAAGGACAGCTCCTCTCAAATTTCCTGCGCCCGCGACGGATAGGGACCGAACTGTCTCACGACGTTCTGAACCCAGCTCGCGTGCCGCTTTAATGGGCGAACAGCCCAACCCTTGGGACCTACTTCAGCCCCAGGATGCGACGAGCCGACATCGAGGTGCCAAACCTCCCCGTCGATGTGAACTCTTGGGGGAGATCAGCCTGTTATCCCCGAGGTAGCTTTTATCCGTTGAGCGATGGCCCTCCCACGAGGTACCACCGGATCACTAAGACCGACTTTCGTCCCTGCTCCACCTGTCTGTGTCGCAGTCAGGCTCCCTTTTGCCTTTGCACTCTCCGAAGAATTTCTAACCCTTCTGAGGAAACCTTTGTACGCCTCCGTTACCCTTTCGGAGGCGACCGCCCCAGTCAAACTGCCCACCTAACATTGTCCCGTCGCCAGTTTCATGGCACCCGGTTAGAATCCCAGTACCGTCAGGGTGGTATCCCAACGTCGGCTCCACATGGGCTGGCGCCCATGCTTCCATGTCTCCCACCTATTCTGTACAGACAATACCGAAATTCAGTGTTAAGCTGCAGTAAAGCTCTACGGGGTCTTTCCGTCCAATCGCGGGTAGCAAGCATCTTCACTTGCACTTCAATTTCGCCGGATTTGTTGTCGAGACAGTGCTCAAATCATTACGCCATTCGTGCGGGTCGGAACTTACCCGACAAGGAATTTCGCTACCTTAGGACCGTTATAGTTACGGCCGCCGTTTACTGGGGCTTAAGTTCTTACCTTCATATCTCTATTAAGTATTCCCCTTAACCTTCCAGCACCGGGCAGGCGTCAGCCCCTATACTTCAGCTTTCGCTTTAGCAGAGACCTGTGTTTTTGATAAACAGTTGCTTGAGCCTCTTCTCTGCGGCCTCTTCCGAGGCACTCCTTCTCCCTAGGTTACGGAGTCAATTTGCCGAGTTCCTTGACAACAATTCTTCCGATGGTCTTAGGATCCTCTCCTCACCTACCTGTGTCGGTTTGCGGTACGGGCACAGTTTACCTCCCTAGAGACTTTTCTCGGCAGTGTGATCTCGGATACTTCGCCTTTCGGCTTCCCCGTCACAGCTCACAATTGAAAAGGGGGATTTGCCTCCCTTCCCTTACTCGCTGCTTGGACATACCTCCATCTGTATGCACATCCTATCCTCCTGCGTCATCCCTTCGGGTCTTTACCGGTATTCTGCGGTATCGGACTCTCAACCGATTGTCCATCACCTACGCCTTTCGGCCTCGGCTTAGGTCCCGACTTACCCTGGGTGGACGAACCTTCCCCAGGAAACCTTAGGTTTTCGACCAATAAGATTCTCACTTATTTCTCGCTACTTATGCCAGCATTCTCTCTCCTGTCCTGTCCACTGCTCCTTCCGGTACAGCTTCTACCTGGACAGCATGCTCCTCTACCGCTATCTCTAGCCCACAGCTTCGGTGGTAAGTTTTAGCCCCGGACATCTTCGGCGCATGACCTCTTGACTAGTGAGCTGTTACGCACTCTTTAAATGTATGGCTGCTTCTGAGCCAACATCCTAGTTGTCTTAGAGATCACACTTCCTTTTCCACTTAACTTACACTTTGGGACCTTAGCCGGTGGTCTGGGCTTTTTCCCTTTTGACTACGGATCTTATCATTCGCAGTCTGACTGCCGGAATTCAAGTATTTGGCATTCGGAGTTTGATAGGGTTCAGTAACTGTTGTCAGCCCCTACCCCAGTCAGTGCTCTACCTCCATTACTCATTCCCGACGCTAGCCCTAAAGCTATTTCGAGGAGAACCAGCTATCTCCGAGTTCGATTGGAATTTCTCCGCTATCCACAGCTCATCCCATGGTTTTTCAACACCATTGTGGTTCGGTCCTCCACGAAATTTTACTTCCGCTTCAACCTGGCCATGGATAGGTCACCCGGTTTCGGGTCTGCACTATACAACTTCCCGCCCTTTTAAGACTCGGTTTCCCTCCGGCTCCGTACCTTAAGTACTTAACCTTGCTGCATACCGCAACTCGCTGGCTCGTTCTACAAAAAGCACGCCGTCGCACTTTATTGTGCTTCGACTATTTGTGGACACACGGTTTCAGATTCTATTTCACTCCCCTCCCGGGGTTCTTTTCACCTTTCCCTCACGGTACTTCTTCTCTATCGGTCACCAGGTAGTATTTAGCCTTGGGAGGTGGTCCTCCCTGCTTCCCACAAGGTTCCTCGTGTCTCGTGGTACTCTGGTTCAGGCCTTCGAGTCTCTGCTTTTCACCTACCGGGCTTTTACCGTCTGCGGCTCAACTTTCCAGTTGTATTCGCTTAAGCTTCCTCTCTCTTTTTGACCTGACCTCAACCCCAGGAACAAGTTCCTGGTTTGGGCTCTTTCCCTTTCGCTCGCCGCTACTTGGAAAATCGATCTTTCTTTCTCTTCCTCCGGGTACTTAGATGTTTCAGTTCCCCGGGTTTGCCTCTGAAGTCCTATGTATTCAGACTCCAGTTCCCGGTCTTTGCCGGGTGGGTTTCCCCATTCGGATATCTCTGGTTCTCTGGCTATTTGCGCCTACCCAGAGCTTTTCGCAGCTTATCACGTCCTTCTTAGGCTCCTGGTGCCAAGGCATCCTCCGTGCGCCCTTTGTAGCTTGACCTTTGCTTCGAAAATTACCATCAGCTTCACAATACTGCGTCAAAACTCTCTTTCCGGTGCTCATTTACATAAGTAAACTCCGCTCCTCTATCGAGTCT
>NZ_FXYI02000273.1:0-3000 GCF_900184915.1 Clostridium sp. HV4-5-A1G
TCCTTCTTATATATGTAAATATTAAATTTATACTTGATTAATTCACTTTATAATTATATTTTAACATAGGTTGCGTTAAAGTCTCAATCAATAACTTAAAATTGGAAATTGGCTTGACAATATGGGTTATAGAGGATTTTATAAAATTTGATTATCAATTAGAAGTAAGAAAAATATGGAATTAATAATACCAAAAGATAAATAATGAAGTTCTTAACTCCGGAAGTATTGACAATGGTAGCATTCGGATAAATGGAAGAAATAAATAAGTATAGACATATTAAAAACCATTTAAAATAGAATTAAAGGCATATAAAAAATAAGTATACCTTTTAAAGGAGCCATGAAAATGGGAAATAAAACCAAAATAAGATTTCAAAGCATAGAGCAAAGAAATAAACAATTGAAAGCATTCAAAACTATAAGATACACAATAGATAAGAAAGACCCTTTAGTTGTATGGATAATTTTTTAAAGGAGGGATAAACATGTTGCCGGAATGCTGCTATGAATATAGATATGAAGACCCAAAGACTAAAATATTTACCGTTTGTGATGTGTGTGGCGAAGCTATTTACGTGGGAGATAGCTATTATAGAATTGAGAATTTAGATGTTTGTAATGATTGTATAAATACCTTTAAAGTATTAGCAGAGGAGGAATGATGGTGGCAAAACTGTATGAGATATCTGAAAGATATAAGAACTTGGATGAATTACTGGATAATCCAGACTTGGAAAATGTAAAAGAGGATATAGAGAAATCTTTGAACAAAATAGATGAAGAATTTGATGTTAAAGCCGAAAATATTGCAAAAGTTATAAAATCAAAGGAAGTTGATTCTAAAGGACTAGATGAAGAGATAAAAAGATTACAGGCTAGAAAAAAAGCTGTAGAACATCAGATAGATAGCTTAAAGGACTATTTATTTGAGCACATGCGGATGCTAAAAAAGCAAAAAATAAAAGGTAGCTTATTTACTCTTTCAATTAGAAAAAATGTACCTGCTGTGAATATAACAGATGAAGAAACCATTCCGGAAAAATATAGGATACATCAACCAGATAAATTGGACAAAGTAGCCATATTGGAAAATTTAAAAAAAGGGATAGAGATAGATGGAGCTGAAATTAAGCAAACTATGAGTTTGAGTATTAGATAGGAGGTGTAATAAATTATGAATGAAGAAGTAAGGCTTTTAAAGACAGATGAAATTGAGGTAAGGGTACAAAGCTTAAAAAAGACCACAAATGGTGCAGCATGTATTTTATTACTATACAAAGATGCAAGAGTTGATATGCGAATACTTGATGAAACTTTTGGTATAACAGGATGGAGAAGAACGCATGAACTTATAAATGGCAGATTATTTTGTAATATAGATATATGGGATGATGAAAAGAAACAGTGGGTCAGAAAACAAGATGTTGGAGTTGAAAGCTATACAGAGAAAGAAAAAGGCCAGGCTAGTGACAGTTTTAAAAGAGCAGGATTTAATATTGGAATAGGAAGAGAACTTTATACAGCTCCCTTTATATGGGTCAGCTTACAGCGGGGAGAATTTGACGAAAGAGATGGCAAATTAATTTTATCACCAAAAGTACGCTTTAAAGTTAAGTCAATAGGCTATAGTAAAAACAGGGAAATTAATAAACTGGAGATTCAAGATAATCATTATAGAGTAAGATATTCTTTAGGTAAATTGATGAATGAGCAGAATAGAACAATTGTCACGGATAATAAGAATACTGTCAATAATAACGAAAATATGCAAAATAAATCAAGCAAAAGCGAATTGCTCTGTGAAAATTGTGGAAATGTCATATCTGAAAAAGTAGCAAACTATAGTGCTCAAAAGTTTGGAAAAATGTTATGCATGAATTGTCAAAAAAATGTAAAAAATGCCAGAGAGTTAAGTGTTACTAGATAAACTAGCGGTTATTTTGATATATCGATCATTGATAAAATTTAAAATTGTTCTTCTAATTGTATTGTAAAATAAGTGCCTATAACTTAGGTGCTTATTTTATATTGTTTACAAATAGTTTATTAATATGAAATTAAGATGTAACAAATGTTTTATATAATTATATATAACCTAGAGAAATACCCCCCTTAGTTTGTGAAGTATCCTATTTTGAACTATGAATATAGATTAGTGTCTATGGTTGCAGGACACAGTAAACTTAAATGCAACCACCAATAGATTCTTTATAAAATTGATCTCCCTTAGCGTTTATATCGCAAAATAAGTACCCGTCATTTAGGGTGCTTATTTTGCATGATTAAATTTATATTAGATTAGCAGGAAATTTAAAGCTCATAAAGAATAATTTAAAAAACATATTAGTAAAAAAAGAGAGAAGATAAATGAAATGGTAAATTGAATGGAACGTTCCAAAGCAAAAAAGAATAATATAAATAAAAAGCCATAGCTTCAAGAAGTTACTGAGATATTAAATTCAGAACTTACTGACAAGCAAAGGCTTTTTTTGAATTTATTATTATAATGAATTTATACCTTGAAGTAAATTGCTTATAATTTCAAATTAAGCTTTATTAACGTTAATTTCTTCTGCAAATTCAATTTGTTCAGTTGTTTTTGTATTTTCTAGATGATCAGCATTTTGTTCTGCGGTATTTTCTTCAACAGTACTCCCTTTTAACAATGTCAAGCATTTTGAAATCTTTTTATTGACTATTCCCACACCTAATAGAACAATTGCAATGCCTCCATATACAGCGATTGGTTCAAATATTCCTGGAAGCAGTTGGGATGGTATTAATTGTTTGACAACATCAGCATAAGAATATCCCTGGGCTACGTAATTGTTAACAGTACTTCTAAAGAAGAGTATATTATTAACTAATAATGCAATCCCAATAAGTGCTATAACTAAAGAAACAGCATAGAAAACAACTGAAGCAGAAAATTTTCTTGAGTTTTTTTTATATTTAATTTTCATAATAAATTATCTCCATTTCTATATTATATTCTTA
>NZ_FXYI02000274.1:0-2992 GCF_900184915.1 Clostridium sp. HV4-5-A1G
ATATAATATATTTCAATTTTCTTATTAAATATTTTGATGCTGCAGTGCATCTCTTTCCTCTTAAAAAAACTAAATCTGCATCACAAATTATATTTTTTCATTTTTCTTACAATAGTAGACTGATTTACTTTTAAAACCTTCGCCATCTTTCTACTAGATCCATATTTTCTTTTCACTTCAATAAGAATTTTCTTCTCAGCCCGCTCTAATGATTCTTTAAGTGATGGGGGATTATTCTTTTTTGCTTTAGCTTCTATGGCTTCACACGAGATCCAAGGTAAATCATTGAGCTGTAGATATTCATTGTCACTTATTACAACCATACTTTCAATCGTATTTTTCAGCTGTCGAATATTGCCTGGCCAAGAATATGCCTCGAGTTCTTTCATTACCTCATAGGTAATTTTTTTATTTTGCCCATACTGCCGATTAAATTTACGTATAAACTTTAAAGCTAGCGGCGCGATATCGCTAGTTCTTTCCCTAAGAGGTGGAATCTCTATACTTATTACATTTAATCTAAAAAACAGATCTTCTCGAAAGGTGCCTTCCTTAACCTTTTCTAGTAGGTTCTTATTTGTCGCCGCAATTACCCTAATGTCTATTGATAAAGGATGCGATGAGCCCACCCTTCTTACCGTTCGTGTTTCCAGAACTCTAAGCAATTTTACCTGAAGTTTTAAACTCATCTCACCTATTTCATCTAAAAAAAGAGTCCCTCCATCAGCTGCTTCAAAGAGCCCTGCCTTACCTCCCTTTGCTGCACCTGTAAATGCTCCATTCACATATCCAAATAATTCTGATTCTAAAAGATTCTCAGGAATCGCTCCACAGTTAACTGCAATAAATGGCTTATCTTTTTTCAATGCATTTTTTCTATGTACATAATTTGCCACTATTTCTTTTCCAACCCCAGATTCTCCGGATATAAGTACCGTAATATTAAAATTACTTATTTTTTTTGCTAAAGAAAATATTTCTCTCATCTTCTCATCATTTACCACAATGTCACTATTTTTATTAGCATTATGTTCATCATCGTCAGGATCTTGCTGAAAATAAATTTTTTCCATTTCTCGTGCCTTTGAGAGTTGATCACGAAGTTTATAAATTTCAGAAATATCCCTACAATTAATAACCACTTTCTTAATATCATTTTTCTCATCAAAAACTGGAGTTCCAGTTACCATAATATTCT
This sequence comes from Clostridium sp. HV4-5-A1G, assembly GCF_900184915.1. Taxonomy (NCBI): domain Bacteria; kingdom Bacillati; phylum Bacillota; class Clostridia; order Eubacteriales; family Clostridiaceae; genus Clostridium; species Clostridium sp. HV4-5-A1G. Next base: position 1,199 of record NZ_FXYI02000274.1, read on the forward strand.
TTCCACGCTTTGTTGTATGATATAATGAAATAGGTTTTTTCTGCTCTATTACCAAAAGTGCAACCGAATTTTTCATCCAAATAGGATTAATAAGTTCCCTCATATTATGCCCTATCAGCTCTTCTTTTTTAATATCCGTAATTCTTACATAGGATTGATTTACAAGCAAAACGTTAGCTTCACCATCTGTAACAAGGATTCCGTCAAAAGAACCCTCAATTATCTCTTGCAGCTCATTTATTACGTACTCTGTCTTTTCCAGATCTGTAATAAGTGCTAAGGCTTCATAATAATCATACATAATAAATACCCGATTCCCTTGAGTATAGCCCCTTTCATCACGATTTTCGAAATTACGGATGCATAAACTCTTTCCATTAATTAAAATTCGATTTATTTTATTCTCGTTCAAGACGTCATCACTTGGTTGCATTTGCGGAAACACATCAAAAAAACATTTGCCTAAAGCTTTATCTTTTTTAATGCCAGTTAATTGTTCAGCTGCAGGATTAAAGTATTTTATAATAAAATGATTATCTGTAAATACTATACCGTCTGGTGATTGTTTAATTTTTATTTTATTGTTCACCTTTTTAGAACTCATTGTCTTAATCCTCCTTAGTCAGTTTTTTTTATTTTAACTCACTATGAAATTTAATTATATTACTTTACATAAAACAGTTATATAACCCTATGCGCTATGGTTCAGGTTACAGGTTTTATCACTAATAAAAAAATCGTTTTCAAATTATTTTATATTTTCTAACCTCCAATCATTCAACACTAATTTGGATACTTTTAGGAAAATACGGTGAAAATCAACCTTATCCTAACAAAGAGTTGAAATATTTGTTATTATTTATTCTTCGCCTTTAAATATAACTCTTTTTTGTACAAGTTATCAAAAGTTATCAATAAGTTCATAAATCTTTTTTGAAAAAATAGACACTTCAGATTTATGAATTTTATCAATATCGCATGATTATTATTTTGTAATCAATTATAATATTCTGTATAAAATTATCCATAATACCATTAAAATTTTGGATTCTTTTCTAAACGTGAGATGCTGTTCTATTTCTAGGATCAAATATGAAAAAACTGTTGTGATGCAGAAAGCCATCAAATATATTGAACAATATTCATCATATGAGTAAAAGAAAATGCAAATCTTCGAGAAGTATAGTAAAAAAACTAGAGATATATAAGTCTATAGCTGCTGAAAAATTTAAAAAATATAACATATAATTAAAATGATGCAATTTAGCACACAATACGAGTAAATAATAGCACAATTACATCTAATATTTGTGAAAGCTGCACAAAATAATAATAAAAGCCTAAATAAAGCCCTCTTTAATTATTTTTGAAACAATTAGAGATGTAAAAAACTTGTTCTTATGATAACTATCAAATTTATAAAAATAGTTTCTAACTTAACACTTTACTCGTTGGCACAAGTCTTGCTGTCATATTGTTATATAAACAATTTTAAGCTATGAAAGGAATGAATTCAATGACTTTAATGACGGGAAAACAATATTTAGAAAGTATCAGCAAATTAAACCTAAACATATACATGTTAGGAAAAAAGGTGGACAATCCTGTTAATAATTCAATTTTAAAACCGTCTCTTAATTCTGTAAAAATGACTTATGATTTAGCTCAAATTCCTGAATATGAAAATCTGATGACAGCGACTTCAAACTTAACGGGAGAAAAGATCAATAGATTTACCCACTTGCACCAGAGCACGGAGGATTTAGTTAAAAAAGTAAAAATGCAGAGATTATT
>NZ_FXYI02000275.1:0-2942 GCF_900184915.1 Clostridium sp. HV4-5-A1G
TTATTATATGATTTAACTTTGTATATGTCAATACTTTTTTAAAATATTTATATTATTTATTTTATCGTGCATACAGCAAATTAATATGCATATATCAGAATAAATATAATATTATAATATATGATGGTTAGTAGTATATAATCAACCTTATTTATGATTGATCCAAACTTGCCAAAACACTATCGTAAAGATTTTTTACACATTTTCCATTTCGTAAATTTCTACAATTAGTACAGCTTTTATAATAAGCTTCTCCAGTACTGGACTGAAATCCAAAATCATCCGGTTCATATCCCGGACATGCGCTGCCAACGTGTCTCATTTCCTGATCATTTGCCATAAATATCATTCCTCCTACTAAATTTAATTCATATTTAATATTCCATCAATTTCATCAAATAATTTTTTGCTGCATTGCTCATTTATAAAATTCACACAATTACTACAACTATTGGAAACATAGCTGGCCTGTAACCCAACTATATAATTTTTAGATTTATATTCTTTACAGTTTTCCGCAACGAGCATTTTATCCTGAATTGAAATCATAAAACTCACTCCTGAAAAATATTGTATCTTTAGTATCTCCAAAATTAAAAATTCAATTCAAAAAAGCCTCCAAAATTAAAAATTATTGGAAGCATTTAATACAATATAAAATTTTAGATTTTATCTGTTCAAATCAAGTGTTTTTATTATGTCTCTTTGAGTTTGATCTATCTTTTTTCCTTTATACCTCACCGCATTTATTGGACATATGTATATACATCTTAAACATAAAATACATTTACTATGAAAAATTGCATGTCCCCTTTCAAACGTTATATTGCCTTGAGGGCAATTTCTAAGACACAATCCACATTTACCGCATTCTCTTGTAGAAGATATATTTTTGGACAATTTGGGAATCTTATTTTTAAAAGTAATATAAATCGCTTTATTAAATTCAAATCTAATAAATGAAACACTTTCTATAATGGGTTCTCCTTTTATAAAATTTTCTACTACATTTTTTACTTTTTCATTTGCTTTTAACAACAATTCTTCAATTAAATCCCTATCAGGTTTTTTCCCCTTTATAAAATAGAAATTATTAGGCATCCTTATGCTAATTTGCATCAATGGAATGTACCCTTTTTTTTTCAAACACTTTGCCATAAAATACGGGGCTGAGGATAAAGATGCAGCTTGTGTAGAATAAACTATTATTTTCGTTTCTTTATTTAAATCATCAAGTCTATTTAAAAAATCATTTACAATTTTAGGTGGAAATTTAGCATAAACTGGCGAACCTATAATTAAGAAATCATATCTCTTCAATTTGCTAACTTCTAAAAATTGTATATTAACTAAATCTATATTTACATTGTAAAATGCAAAATTTTCTTTAAATCTATCTGCTACCCACTTAGTATTTCCTGTACCACTAAAATAACATAAAGCACCCTTCATGATAATCCTATTTTCATTTTCCCAAAATATATGAAAAGTGAAAATAATTACTCCTCTCTAAATTATAATCCAATTTTTCAACTGAACATTTAGTTCTTCTCTTCCTCAGCATACTTTTTTCTATTTTCAAACATGATTTTACTTAAAATTTCAGCTGATGTAGGTGGGGTAAACGCTATTGCATTAGCTCCTGCCATTATGGTATCTTTTATACTAGATTCTGTAGGACCTCCTGTAGCTATTATAGGAAAAGTAGAATACTCCTTTCTAACCTTCTTTACTATATTAATAGTCTCACCAGATCCGGAAACATTTATTATAGTAGCCCCTGATTCCACTCTATCTCTTATATCTTCATATTCAGATACTATAGTTACTATTATAGGTATATCAATAGTATCTCTTATCTGCCGTATAACTTCATTTGGAATAGTACTATTTAACACGATTCCCATAGCGCCCTTAAATTCTGCATCTAAGGCTAAATTTATAACTCTTCTCTCTGTTGTCATCTTCCCACCAACTCCACAAAATACTGGTATGTCAGCGGACAAAAGAATTGCTTGTGTTATAAGAGGCTGTGGCGTAAATGGATATACTGCAATAATGGCATCTGCATTTGTATTTTTTATAATTGCTACATCTGTAGTGAACAGTAGAGATTTTATTCTTTTACCAAATATTCTTATTCCACTTGCTTCTCTAATAATCTCAGGTACTCTAATCATATGCCTTGGGGTAATTCCCTTTATTTCTGGTATATACTTAGCCATTTTTTTCCTCCTTATCTAAAAAACTAGATGTTACTGTGCTTTTGAGCTTATCCACATTTAAGTATTTCTACTACAGCTATCATTGTCACATCTATAAGCTTTTTTACCAGTATAATTTATTTCCTTTAATACTTTCTTAACTATCCTCTTGCCAATTTCATCCTCACTCATTTCACAAAGGGCATCCTCTATATGACTCCAATCCACCCATTCTACTTCAGAAGATTTTTTTATATCTCCTCCATCATAATTTGCCATGAATGTGAGCATTATTATTTCTTTACCATTATTATTGACATACTCACTTCCTAAATATTTTAAATCTTTTACTTTCAGACCCGACTCTTCAAACACTTCTCTATGTACAGTTTCTTCTACAGTTTCACCATTTGCCACATACCCTGACAAAAGTACCTTAGAGTTTTTATATATATAACTTTGTTTTAATAATAATATTTGATCTTTATTTACTACTGCAACTATCACACAGGGCCTAGGGGTATCAAAATACATTATATCATCTTTAGAACAATATGGTACCCCACCTTCATCCCAGCTATACTTTTCTTCTAATTTTTTCCCACATATAGGACAATATTTAAATTTCATATATACACTGCTAATAAAGCAGCCACACCCCCTTAATTTTATCAAACAAATTTACACCGTTAATAAATATACCATCTATCTATATTATAAAGCTTATAAATATATAAT
>NZ_FXYI02000276.1:0-2939 GCF_900184915.1 Clostridium sp. HV4-5-A1G
ATTCATTTCTCTGGAAGGTATGAGAATTTTGAAATCTCCGTAAAAGACAATCCCACATGGAATTTCTATTATCTTTTCACCGTCTTCTGTAACTTTTTTCTTCTTTATAATTTCAATAGCAGATAATTCTCCCGTCAAGATTTTATTACTCTGACGGCTCGCATATATATCCTGTAAAAACTGATCTACCATATAAACCATCCTTTCTTTTTATAATTATATTTTATTGCAAAGTCCATTTCATTCTTTCCATTAGATTAATAAACACAATCATGCTTATAACAAGTATGCTTTTATCCACAATTCCACCCGCCTTGCACAATTTAAAAGAGTAACTTCCCCTGAAGGGAAAGATGAGTGCTTCTCCCTGGTAATTCAAAAGATCAATTAAAATATGACTCACATATCCAATAACAAAACCCGTAAATATTGGTCTGCACATAATATATACTCCATAGGAAAATGTACCAAACCCCAATAAACTATGTGAAAACATCCTATGTCCGGTAACCCTTGAAATTAAAGAAGCCAGTGAAATCACAAAAAGACCTGAAGATATGAAATGGTTTTGCAGATTATAAGCATCAAACTTAAGATGTGCACATAAGATAATGAGCAAAATAACAAATAGAACTATAATTATTTTATTTAAATACTTTGAAATCGTACTGTTATCAAGGTCTATATCTGGAGCCAGTGAACCGATGACGACCCCAATAAAAAATACAAAACTTAATCTTACACTTAAAGTTGAACTTAAAGCGGCAGCAGAAACTATTCCCACTGCCGCATGAGTTTTACCTGTCACGCACGGCACCACCCCTTTGTAAAACTTACAATAAAATTTTTACTTGTTGGGATTCAATCTGCCGATTTTAAAAGTACCTGCCGACTGGGCCTGTGCGACGGCTTTCATATCTTCATTGGTCCCAGAAAAACTAAGTCCTGCAGCAAGAGCATCCTTATCACCCGGCTTTAAGAATTTTCCCTGACTGTCTATGGCACCTAAAACCTTGATTTGTGGAATCAAAACCGTTGATTTTGGATTAGGATTGGTATTGGTTGCATTGGGTGTATAGATTATAGTCACCATATCGCCTTCCCTGTAGGTTCCAGCATAATTGTCAAGAAGCTGTGCATTTATTGAAAACTCAACTTCGTCTTTTTTAAGTGTTATTGCTGCCGCCTGTGGATCATCCTTGTTTATTACTCTGTTTTTGTTTATTATTTCACCTTTGTAGATAGTCTCTTTTGCAATTTTTTTCGTTTTCGATTCATTGTCTTTTGGAGTTAAATTACTGCCTGTAGATATGATGGAAACCTGTATGGTTTCAACTTTACAATTTGATTTGTCAAGCGGGGTTCCCGGATTTATTTGTTTTGTCGCTATATAAACATTAGTGGTCGGTTTATATGTTACAGCTTTTTTTTCAATATAAAAAATAGAAACTCCTATAACTGCCGCAGCTATTATACTAACTGCCACTATTTTTTTATTTTTCAATCTTGAAACACATCCTTTCTGTTTCTTTTTACAATGAAACAATGAGAAAATACATATGATTGTCAATATCATGCGAACATCTTCTTATTCCTGTTTCGGTATTACAAAATCGTCATATGCCTCTATATCCAAGTTTTTTAAATTGCTGCTTCCTGAGTTTTCAGCCTTGAGTACCGTGTACGTATTTAAGTTTATTTTTGAATAAATTGAGGTCTGCTCGACTGATTTGCCATTTGGAGTTTTACCAGTAGGATTTGATACATGGTTAAATATACCGCCCGAATAATCCCATTCCTCAAGTTTTCCATCCTGAACACTATATATTCTCAAATCCTTTATGGAGATCTTTCCTATAACTGAGGTATTCCCGGGAAGACTCTCAAGCTTTGAATCAAGATTATAATTTTTGATCAAATATTCTTTAAAGGTATCAAAAGCCGGGATCAAGTTCATTTCCTCAAAAGTTATATCACCAGTCTCCTTAAGTTGCTTCTGATTTATGTTCCTGACAACAGCAAGATTTGAAGCTTCAAGTTGATTTCTAAATCTGGAATACTTGTCATTTGCTATTACATTTTCATATAGAAATAAGCAAAATACCCCTACAAGCATAAGTAATATAAAGAATAAAGGGACTAATTGGACAGCTCCTTTTTTTTCGGCTATTTTTATCATTATTTTTAGTCCCCCTTCAATGAGTTATTGTTCTTATTCTTTTGCTGGTTGTATCCCAATGAACAGTTATTGGTATGACATTGCCATTTTCTGTGGTTACCTGTGTCCATCCTACCAGATGATGCTTTTGGGGAGTGTAATTGTAAGTAAGGGTGAGACTTATAGGTTCTCCATAATTTGCAAAGTTGGTATCATCTGTTGGATCGGGAGAATGGTTGTCAGCTGTATGTGAAGCCTTAATTTCCAGTTTACTGGCATCAAATCCATCCATTTTGCTCAGTGAATCTACAATATACTGTCTGGTGTCTTCGGTAAGTCCTCCATCTGTTTCCATACGTAAGGATGCCTGCCTGTCCACCTGGTGAAGCTGCAGGTTTATAAAGAAAGGTTTAAGATCAACTATGGCTGTAAAAGTTACTGCCAGCAGTACAAAAATAGCTATCAGGGAGCCGAGCATGGTTTCTACAAATCCCTTTTTCTTTTTGGGGAATACTTTTCTTGACATTTACCTTTCCCCCTCCATAAATTTAGTTGAATGGATCAGTAACATGTTTCCATAATGGTCCGGTTACAAAATCATCTATAAGCGTTACTAGATCTGCCCATGTCAAACCTTTAACTGCCATGACTATTGCAATCATGATGACGGTAACAGCAACTATTCCGAGTATATGGGTTATATCACCCTTTTTCCTTTTCCTAAGTGGTGTTTTCACCAATTTCTTTAACATAATCATTCGATTATTTCCTCCTTTTTTAT
>NZ_FXYI02000277.1:0-2917 GCF_900184915.1 Clostridium sp. HV4-5-A1G
CATAAAAATGTATTATATTTTATAGTATACACACTTTTTAATACAATTACAAGTGTATTTTACACTTGTAATTTGTTATATGTTTTATTAAAAATAGCTAAAGTCAGAATAGGTGATGCAGATGAAAATAGATTATAAAAAAATGGGAAATCGTATTAAATTAACAAGAAAGAAGAAAAAAATTACCCAGGAACAGCTAGCTGAAATGACTGGTCTTTCAAATAATTACATAAGTAATATTGAAAGGGATCGTTCTATACCAAGCATTGACACTTTACTAAAAATTTGTAATTCTCTCGGAGTAACTCCTGATTTTATACTATTAGATTCAATATATACTTCTAATGAATATTTAAAAGATGAAATAGCTAAAAAACTCAACAAATGTAATAATAAAAATATAAGACTTGTTTCAAAATTTTGTGATTTGCTTTTAGAAGAGCAGGAAGAGGAATAGTAAAGATTTTAATAAGCCACTTTAATCTTTGTGAAATGACATTTAAATCATTTAGTTATATCTGGTTTTAAGGCTCGTAAACTTCCGGTACTGCTCTTTTCATAAATACCAATGTAACTGCAAATACCACAGACATTACTACAATCAGTATATAATAGTAGGGAAATTTGTCAAGAAGAACTCCATATATCACGGAACCCAGAGGTATAGCACCTTGTCCAAATACTCCAAGTATTGAAAAAAATCTGGAACGCATTTTATTTGGCACAATTTCCTGAAGATTTGTATTCAAAGGTGTGTTCAATCCTGAATTGAAAAATCCTCCCAGGAACATTATACATGTCAAAAGCATAAATAATTTCAGGCTATGCCCTCCTAGATAATTTACAGTAATGGGAAATACAGCTACTGGAAACATAAATAAAATCATAGTCTGAAGTACAAGTGAGTTCTTCATTATAAATTTTCTGCTGAATTTCACAAGGTATGTGGCTATCAGTATATTACCTATCAGTATTCCAAATGTGAAGAATGAAATAAGATAACCGTACTGCTGTGAAGTAAATCCTATTTCCTTCTTCATAACATAGGGAAGTACTATGTCCAATAAAGGTGCCACCAGGAAATTTGTCACCATGGCAAGTGAGAATAATTGAAGCAGTGCTTTGTTTTTCTTTATAAAATAAAGTACTTCGCTGTTTTCTGTAAAAAATGATTTAAAGGTAAGTGCTTTGGATTTCCTGTCTTTATTTTCATAATTTATAAGAGTACAACTTATTCCAGATATAATAAATGATAATCCATTCAAATAAAATATCACTTTTATTCCAAAAATCCCATATATAATTCCTCCAAGAGCTGGCCCTATGATCATGGAAACCGCATCAATACCTCCCCTGGCAGCTATTCCATTCATGAGTTTATCTTCCTCCACAAGCTCTGGGAGAATTGCCGTTGAGGAAGCATTGAAAATACTGTCCATAATCGAAATAAATATCTGTACTGTAAACAAAAAAGCTAAATTCAAGCTGCCCCTCATGGCAAAATATCCTAAAAATATTACAAAACAACCCCTAGCATAGTCCGATACCATCATTACATTCTTTCTGTTTTTTCTGTCACCTAAAATCCCTGCAAAGGGCAGAGCTACAATATTAGGAATCAAATTTATTGCTGAAAAGAATCCCATCATTATTCCTGAATGGGTCACATCCAAAATATAAAGGGGTAATGCTATCTGCTGTATTCCAGTACCTGTATAAGATATAAATCTTCCAAGCATATACGATAGTAAATTTCTATTATATTTCATACTTACCTCTCCCAATTCAATTTACAGTGTTATCACAACTTCAGTACCGTCTTTTGACTTCACTTCAACAATTTTCAACCCTCTGTAATCTTTTAAAACTCCAATACATTTTGAAAGCTGTCCAAAATCAATTACATCCACATATTTTCTTTCTTTTTCAGGAACATATTTTTTTATAAAAGGCTTGTTGAATAATGACAGTCCGAATTTGACAAGTATCAACGGTAAGGGAATTACAAGCCTCTTGTTCCCGGTTCTTATATAAACTCTCATGAGCTGCACTTCCTATTCTATGCTTACCTCTACTATGTCTCCATCTGCACTTTTTACATCCACTATTTTTCCTGAAAGCCCATTGTCTATGGCTTCTGAAATAAGATTCAGATCTATATTCTCCATTCCCTCAACACTGTCACTTATGGGAATCTTGCCAACAGTTTTTAGCATTATCTTTATAAATTTTACTGGAAGTTTCACATTCACATTGTCCCCTTCATGAGAATTCACTTTTATCCTCAACATTTTTTCCATGATGTCTTCATTGGAATTTGCCGCTGTACTTTCAACAAGCTGTGCATTTTTATCTTTCAAGGATTCTATAAGCTCCTGTGCCTCATCTGCTGTAAGCTTGCCTTCTTCTACCATCTTCAATATTTTTGCTATTTCTTCATTCACCTTCTAATCCTTCCTTTCATATCGTATTTATTCGTTCATCATCTTTATAGCTTGATCCGCAGTTATTTCTCCTCTATCCAGCATATCTACTATTTTTTTCTTGTCAATCTTAGAATTCTGAGACACATTGTATCCCAGGGCCTCTATCACCTCATCCAATTTTGATCTCACTGTGGGATAGGATATACCAAGCTCCTTTTCAACATCTTTTATATTTCCTCTGTTCTTTAAAAATATTTCTATGAATCTGAGTTGATCTTTCGTAAGATATTCAAATTTAGACATTTCAAAATCATTTTCGATTACAGTGCCACATTTTGGACAATGAAGTTTTGAAATCAAAAGTTTTGCTCCACACACCGGACATTTTTCAATTACTTTATACGCCAAATAATCACCTTCTCTTTTATAAAGACAGTATATCATGAAATATTTATATATTCAATACAAATATTGATTTTTTTATTTATTAC
>NZ_FXYI02000278.1:0-2876 GCF_900184915.1 Clostridium sp. HV4-5-A1G
ATATATTTTTTTGATTTTTTTTGATAAAATCTATATGAAGTTTATAATTAGGAGAGATTAACTATGCTTTTTTTCTTATACATATCAGGATTTTTAGCTGTACTGGTTGGAATAAAATTATTCTATAAACAGAATAAAAAAATAGCAAATAAAAATTACAGTGAAAAAAAAATATTACAGTATTGGATAAAGAGGATGATTGTAAATATAACGACTATGTGTTTAACAGCTATATTTGTACTATTCATCGTTCCACTTTTGATATGGATATTTGCGCCCAAAGAAACAGGTACTGTAGATAAAATTCTCGAAAGTAAAAATTTAACTCCGATTTCATCCTCAAATAAAAATAGCTACATAAAGGAAGTATTAAACGGAAATGCTAAAAGCTGTTTAGTGAACATAGATGACAATGGAAATCAAAGTTTACAAAATTTTAATAGTAAATCTGTAGAAATTGTATCTACTGACAAAGAAAAACCTAAATATGAAAGAATAGCAGAATATAAAATAAAAAAATTAAAGGGTAACTGGATAATACCAAACTCTGTAAATGACATCTATGCTAATGTCTATATAGATTACAGTCAAAAAAATTTTATAAGAAATAAAGTAAAATTAATAGTACCGGCTAATTCAAAATAATCATCGACCATATGATCCCATTATTTCGAATTAAAGGTGCCACGATTATTATATCATATAAAATCTATGACATCTATTTGGTTTCAAAATAGTAAAATACACATAAAAAAGATATAATGATATTATATTAAAATAGAATTAAGACTCTAAATTTCTACAGGGGGTGATTACATGCTTAATTACTATGGACTTATTACCGGCATTTTTGTATTGGTTTTAACAGGTATCGGCCACGTAATCGTAATAAAGGGCGAATATTATTTTGGAATAAAAATATGGCCTTTATTTTTATTGCTGGGATGTATAAGCATAATCTTTTCTCTATTGAATGAAAATGCCCTGATATCCGGCCTTTTAGGCATTTTAGGGGTTACTTCTTTTTGGAGTATATTGGAGTTGTTTAAACAGAAGAAGAGAGTATCTAAAGGCTGGTTCCCTAAAAAAGATAATTAAGATACAAAGCAGGGTGTTTTAAATGAAAAAATACTTTTTTATAAAATCAATATCAATATTTATAATAATTGCATTTGCACTTTTTTTCTGCTGTATTTATATATCTCAAAACAAGTCAAAGGACATTTACAAATACAGTGAAATCCAGATACCACTGGAAGCTAAAATCCTGTGGGATAATTCCACTTTAAAAAACATATCTGTAAAATATAAGGGCAACGATACCATAGATGCATATATCTTTCCCAGTGCTAACGGCAGAACTTTACTTATAAATCCACCTATAGACGGATTTACAGAAGGCAGTAAAATTTATGTCACTTTATCTCCGAACTTACATTTCAAAAATTATGAGTTAAAAAGCAAAAAAAGATTGCGCTTTAATGTAAAATCAGACAATTTATCTGCACTGTCAAAAGTTTCAAGAATACCCAAATATGGAGATATAATAGGAACCACCGATAATTTCATGGGATACAGATATAATCATTATGGGATATATATTGGCAACAATAAAGTTATTCACTACTGCAGCAGTACAGGTAATGCAAAAGATGCAAAAATACAGGAAACAAATATGGCTCCTTATTTTAAGCCTGGAAACTATTTTATCTTAAATGTAAAGAGCAATGTTGAATTCAGCTCTGAGGAAACTGTAAGAAGAGCAAGGACAAGACTTGGAGAAAAGAGCTATAGTCTTTTGCAAAATAATTGTGAGCATTTTGCCCTCTGGGCTAAAACCGGAAATTCAAAATCCTATCAACTAATTAACTTGTCACAGAAAGAATTAGCTCAGATAAAAATGTTCACAGCAATGGGTATAAATTTACAGTAGCCATTTTGATTTAGAAATTAATTAAAAAATATTTTTTACAGTCAAACACAATTATTAAAACCGCCTTAAAATTGTAATCAAAATTTTCAAGGCGGTTTTTTCATAAATATCTAACACATTTTACAACAGTTCAATTTCAATAACCCTGAGCGTTATTGAGCTTTATACATTCCTTTACTTTCCATATACTTGTAAATGGACTCGCCATGTTTCTGTTCCTCTTTTTGTATATGATTTAATACATCCCGTGCATTTGTATCCCTAAACTCAAATATTGAAGTATCATATGTACCTGAAACATATTTTTCTGTCATAAGCATATCCTTGCACATATCCTCATCACTGACTTGAGATGCCCCTGCCTGTGATGGAGATCTACCCGCATTTGCGTTTAAATTGGGTTTAGCCTGCTGTTTGTTGTTTAAATCAGGTACATTTCCATTTAAAAGTGAATTCACACTATTTAAATGCTCTTGTTCAATAGAAGCATTGTTTAAGAACAGTTGTCTTAACTGAGAATCCTGTGCTTGATTGGCATAATTTGTGTATTTATTTATACACGTAACTTCATGGCTTTTTTGGTCTTCCAATAATAATCTTTCCTTATTCGTTAAATTTATTGACATAAAAACACCTCCAAATCTATTTTGTATAATAGGAGATATTTTTATACCTAATAAAAAAAAATACTCCAAATAAAATATAATTTTATTTGGAGTAACAAAAGTTCCTTACTACCATAAATACTAGAAGATTTATGCAAGCTCCTAACAAATACAAAATATATAATTGGAGGGTACACAGATTATATAACAAAAATTTTACAGGAGTTTACATAACCTTCTTTAACACAGTCATTTCATATTTAGTTTCATATATTTTATAATAAATGTATCTTATAAACATCTGACTCTGACGACGAAGCTAGAAGTGTAGATAACGG
>NZ_FXYI02000279.1:0-2875 GCF_900184915.1 Clostridium sp. HV4-5-A1G
ATATTAAAAGTTTTATTAATGTAGTAAAATGAAAACATAATAATATTCAAAAACTTCTAAAAATATATTACTTTTGTAAATAACTTTAAAGAAAGGAATAAAAAAGATGCAAAAGAGCAAATCAAACTTAATTCAATCAGTAGATAGGGCACTGCAGATATTGGAATGTTTTTCTAAAAAAGATAATGAGCTGGGTGTTACAGAGATTGCCAATCGTCTGGATTTGCATAAAAGTACAACTTTTGGACTCCTTAGCACATTGGAAAGCAGAGGATATTTGAGGCAGAATTTAGAAAATGGGAAATATAGATTGGGGCTAAAACTTTTTGAATTGGGAAAATTAGTTGAAGAAGGCATGGATTTAAGGACTAGTTCATTTCCTTATTTGAAAAAATTGGTAGATAAGTATGACGAGACGGCTCATTTAGCCATATGTAATGGAAACCAGGTGGTGTATATAGACAAAGTTGAAGGAGAAAGTGCTATTAAAATGAGTTCACAGGTTGGAAAGAGCGCTTATATGTATTGTACCGGAGTAGGCAAGGCTATACTGGCTTTTATGTCTGAAAAAGACATAGATAATATAATTCAAAACACTGATTTTAATCAATTTACATGTAATACAATTACAGATCCTGATAAATTAAGAGATGAACTGAAGGAGATCAGAAAAAGAGAGTACTGTATTGATAATGAAGAACTGGAAGTGGGATTAAGATGTGTAGCTGCACCTATCATAAATTATAATGGATATCCTGTAGGTTCTATTAGTGTAGCAGGCCCTACCAGCAGGATGAGTGATGAAAAGTTACAATCAATAGCAAAGGATCTAAAACATATTGTTGTTAAAATCTCTGAAACATTCGGATATAAAACAAAATTGCACAATATTGACCTATAAAAAATTTTGATATATACTAGCTAATAAGGAATGTGTTTTATAAAAATTTAATATGTACTGTTAGGTGCTGTTATTTTAGAAGACATTTAAATAACAGTTAAAAGGAAAAGTGTAAAAAACACTGCAGCCCACCGTTACTGTATGGAGGATGAAACCTTATTTATGTCACTGGTGAAATAGATCCGGGAAGACGAGGAAGTAAGATGAACCTGAGCCAGGAAGCCTGCCTGATATGTTGTTAATTCTTTCGGAGGGGGAGATATTACATGATTTAAGTGAATTGTTGCATAGATGGAAGATTAAAAGTATTGTGGAACAACACTTTACATGATCTTTGTATTTGATGTAATATATTTTAATTTGTAAATAGCTGTATTTAAGATAAAGAAAGAGGATCCCTTTGGATTCTCTTTTTTATTTAGGAGGTAAAGATAAATGGAAGAAAATTTGCAACAAATTGAAGATAATTTTGATAAGTACTGTCTGAAAGAGGAAAATAAAAGCTTTGAGGAAATTATGTTTGAAAATAAAATGTCCAAACTTATTGACAAATTATACAATCAAATGGATGAGAGCTACAGGTTGGATATATTGATAAAACATAACTTGGAGGAAATAGAACATGGGAAATTTATGGGAAAAAGCTAAGCTCGGGAGAATTTGTTCTAGAATAAGTAGAGGCTCATCTATAAAAATTACTGAGGGAATTTATAGAGAATCTGCAGTACCTTTTGTAAGAAGCCATAATATAGGCGACGGCATATTTATTTATGATGGACTTTTATTTATTGAAGATAGTGCGGCAGAGAGAATTAAAAGTGTAAAACTGGAAAGAGGGGATATATTGATCAATATGAGGTTAAATTCTTCTCTGAGATTTACACTGGTACCTGAGGATATAATAGGTGGTAGAGTAAATCAACATGTTTCTGTAATAAGAGTAAAAAAGAATATTGTTGACCCTGTTTTTTTGAAATATTTTTTGATGTGGAATAAAACGCAAAATTTATTAATTTCCATGGCTATGGAGGGCAGTGTTAGAACAACTCTTACCAAAAAAGCAATTGAGAATCTAGAAATATATATACCGCCTATGAATCAGCAGAAAAAAATTGCTTTTATTCTGTCCTCATTAGATCATAAAATTAAATTGAATAATGAAATGAACAAAGTTATTAATGAGATGGCAAATACCATTTTTCAATATTTATTTGTAGATTTTATACCTTTTAGTCAGAATGAATTCAGAAAAAGTGAATTGGGGAATATACCCAAAGGCTGGAGAATAGAAAAAATGAAAGATATGGTTCCTGTAACAGATGGAACCCACGAGTCACCTAAAAAGGAAAAAGCAGGATATAAACTTATAACTTCCAGAAATATAAAAAACAATAGCATAGAACTTAGAAATGTTAATTTTATATCTAAGGAGGATTTCAAAAGGATTAATAGGAGGAGCAAGGTAGAAAGGCTTGATATTTTAATAACGATGATTGGAAGTATAGGGAATACATTTCTTGTTCAAGACGAATGTATAGATTATGCTATAAAAAATATAGGGCTTATAAAGACATCGTCAAATAAAGAGATGGCAGAGTTCATTTTTATGTATCTGTCCTCGACTAAAATGAAGAATTACATAGGGACTAGAATAACGGGAAATAGCCAGAAATACATTTCTCTCACGGAATTGAGGAATATACCTGTCATTATTCCACCTGATGATGTAATTATAAAGTTTAATAGATTAATTTCAAAACTGTATAAAAAAATGGCTCAAAATAATTTTATGAATAGTAATTTGATAGATATCAGGGATATATCCATTTCCAAATTGGTTTCCGGTAAAATATTATTGGAAGATATTACGTGAAGATTAAGGAAAGTAGTGTTTGTAGGCAGAGAACTATAATTGAATATCTATTGACTGAATAAAATTTATATCTTATACTTAAAAATAGAGAAATAGATAAT
>NZ_FXYI02000280.1:0-2858 GCF_900184915.1 Clostridium sp. HV4-5-A1G
TATTTAAATAATTATAAAATTTTTTTATTTACAATTTCCCCAGCCTGGGTAATTAAATTTACATCTCTCATTCCGCTTCCAAGCCTCAGATTTTCCCTGGAAGTTTTCAATATCTTGACATTTTGATCTTTTTTTATTTCCGCACTCGTCACTGGCAAACCCGTATTACTGTCAAAAGTCATTATCAGATCGGGAAAAGACGCCAGCCTCTCTCCATTTTTCTCAAGAGTCATGTATTCATTCCAAAATGTTATTTCAAAACTTCCTACTCGCACCTTGCCTGTATCAAATCCACCGCTTGTTTTCAAATCTATTCTGTCAACTCTGCCATCTGCAATTATCTCACCATTTAAATACTCTGCCGTTTTTTCAGGTGCAGTACATGGATTTTTTCCTAAAGCTTTCAAAAACACTTTTCCAAGTTCAATCGCATGTTTCACACCATGCAAAGCAGCATTTTTCTTTACATACTTCACAGTAACGGGATTCCTTACAACTGCAACAAGTCCACCTGCACATACAGAGGCTTTCCTTACCATATTGGAAGTGTTTTCTATAGAACCCTTAACAAATATCTCAATATGTTTGTTTATTTCAGGATTACCGCCAACTGCTGTCTGGCAGGAAACATAATCCTTAATATTGTTGAGTCCCATACTTCCCATGACACCTGTAGGATGGGCTCTCCCATTACAAGGAGCATCTACAAGCGGCACATCCAATGCTGCAGACTGTATCCATCCATTTATGGAGGAACCTCCGCCATTTTCATTTGTTATTATTCCTCCTATTTTCTTATCCACATTCTGTTCAAATATTTTTATAGCGTCTATGGCATCTTCCGGTGACATACGCTGTAAATTAGCTGCAGGAGCCCCTACTGCAGAACATGTAATTATGAGTCTATCTTCTGGAATGTCATCTATATCAAGCATTTGAATGTTTCCATATCCAAGAGCCGCTTTTCCAAGCTCCATTCCAACCTTCCGGGAGCCGCCGCCGCCACCTCCAAGTATATTCCCGCCGAAAACGGCATAATTTAAAACTTCATTATCAATTTTTATTTTCCCCATAAAAATTCTCCTTTTAAAAAAATTAAAAATTTTCATTTTCTCAGTTTAACAATAGGACTAAAGAAACTAAACAAAGCATCTCCTGCTATTACGCCCCCTGCAAAGATACTGAGAGGTGTCTCCGATTCTTTTCCCTTTAGTTTTATAAATATCACCCTTATCAATATACCAACAAGCACGGCCCAACAGGCGTTTTTAGATGTTATAAGAAGCCCTGTAGCAAACAAAACACCAAGTTGTCTGCTGGATCCACCTATAAATTGAAGTATTATCCCAGGAATCATCCAGATAAGAAGTTGTTTTGCGACCTCAGCTGACGCACCAGCCTTAATTGTGGATATATACACCTTATCTATTGGAGGCACAAGATCCTTGGAAAAAAAACTGTTATGAGCCAGGAATACAATTATCATAGCTATTACAAATGCTACAATAGCAGCTATATACTGATGCTTTCTTCCTAACAGCTCAAATTTTGAATTATTTCCATTTCCACGGAGTACATAGCCGGACTTTAAATCATATCCCATATCTGCAAAAGCAGGCCCCGTTGCAGCACTAAATCCAGCAAGCAGTGCCAGACCTATGGGCGGAAATCCTATAAGCATGCCGATTATAAGTGTAATAAATGCTATGGCAAATGCAGGAAACCACCCTGAATGCATTGCTGCAATTCCTACTAAAAGTTCGTGAACAAAAGCAGCTGCAGCAGCATAAATCACAAACCCTATTATCATTTTTGTAGTCATTTTAGAAGCAAGTCCACAAGTTATAGCAATTCCAGAAGCAATCAATGCATAGGCTATATACCCAAACAGTAAAGACTTTTTAACTCTTGAAGCCGAACGAGTATAGCTTACATTTTCTGATTTATTCTTCACTTCTTTCTGTTTAACAAATATAATCTTGAAAATTTGGCATATGGCTATAAATCCTGCACCTATCATAATTCCATGTGGTATGTAAAGCGCATTTACATCTATATTAAATAAGGGCTTGGAATACTGATTTATTAGAAGACCTATTCCAAACATAGATAATGCCCATATATTTCCTATAAATGATATACCAAAAGCCGACATCGGTATGTGCAGGAAAGATCCAATTACCCCAACTATAGTTCCAATACCAAGTATGCCTGCTCTTTTACCACCTTTGTCACCTGCAAGTATAGATTCTGCAGTGGCAACTCCCGGCGGCCATGCACCTGACGCTGGAAACACTTCAGAATCAAATACATTATACAAAATGGCAGAATCCACAATCATGGCAAAACTAACACCTATCAGAAGTGGAATTACAAGATCACTTCTTCCAATCAGAAACGGAATGCCTATAGGTATCATCAAGCTATTAGCAGCCCCAAATGTAGCTGATGATATCGATGTCTGTACAATATTTTGCCTGTGTATTGATCTAAATTTTCTAAGTACATTTAAAGGAATTCTTGCTATAAGCATGGCAATAAGTGCACCTATTATAGAAGTATTTGGCGTTACTCCAAGTGTAGTTACTAGCTGCATCCCTATTACTGCACCAAGTATAGCGCAAAGTACATTTACTATAAATGCAACAGGTTCAAATACGGATGGATGGTTTTCTAAATTATTTGTCATGTAGTCTTTCCCCTTTCCTCTTTATCTATGAACAATATATTAGAATTATAATCATTTTTCAGAAAATATAACATACTGTAATTTCATAAAATAAAATCCACATATTTACGCATTGTCATAAATATATGGATTTTATTAATATGTTTTGATTTTTTATTTTATATATTTA
>NZ_FXYI02000281.1:0-2839 GCF_900184915.1 Clostridium sp. HV4-5-A1G
TTCTTATAGATAAAAATACTAAAAAGGATTATAGAAATATAATTTCTACAGTTGAAGAAAATTGTGGGAAGATGTTTCTTATGCCTACTAGTCAGGATGGATTGTTAATAGGTATAAAAGATAATAAAAAGATAAGTTATGAAGGTGCTCTACAAAAAATTAAAGGATTTATAAAGGATATATCTGAACAGGATATTGAGAGCTCCTATGACTCTTTATTTTATAATGACTCTTTAATTATAGATGATAGTTTAATTGATAAGGGTTATATTAAAGTAATTGGCAAACATTATGGTCAAATTACAATGACTCCAGTAATTGCAAATATAGTATGTGAAACTATAGTGAATAATTTAAACTGTGTTCTAAAGAAGGATTTTGTAGATAGACGGAGGGAATTTTATAGATTTAGGGATTTATCTAATGATGATAGAAAAAAAATAATAAGATTGAATAAAAGTTATGGTAGGATAATATGTTATTGTGGAAAGATAACAGAGGGCGAAATAATAGATGCTATACGCAGACCTTTGGGGGCACGTACAGTAGAGGGTATAAAGAGAAGGACAGGTGCTGGATTTGGAAATTGTATGGGATCTCAGTGTCTTTGCAAAATTACATCTATTCTTTCCAGGGAAATAAATAAAGATATGATATATATAGTAAAGGATTCTAAAAACTCTAATATTGTTAAAGGTAGAATAAAGGAGTTTAATGAAATGTAATTATGGGGGAACTACAAGTTGATTAAAGAGGTTATTTGTAACAAGTGCGGTAAAAAGTGTATACTTAGTATAGATAAATGTGAAAATGATGTAGAAGTTGAGGGGAATTTATGTGATAAGGGAATAGAATATGCAAAATTGGAAATAGATAATAAAAGTGATATATTTACTACTCTTGTGAGAATAAAGGGATCTGACTATAATGTGGTTCCTGTAAAGAGCTCCAAGCCTATAGATAAAAGTTTATGGATAGAATGTTCTAAAGTTTTAAGTAGAATACATGTTGGAGCCCCTATAAAAATTGGCAGTATAGTATGTAAGAATATTTTAAATACAAGAGTAGATATAATTTGCACTAAAAATATTGATAAAAATGCTAAATAAATTTTAAAATTTATTTTATGACTTTTGATGTAACGGTCATATAAATATGTCTATGGATTTAAATATTTAATTTATTGACATTATAAGTCTATGTATATATAATTGAAGTGGTCAATGAAAAGGTCAGTAGCTTTATAGTGATTTAAGAGAATCAGTGGTTGGTGAAAACTGGTTATTATTATACTGTGAATCCACCTTGGAGATACTGTTAAAAGCAGTTCGGTGATACCGTTATAATCTTAAAGAGAGTCAATATGTTATTGGCTAATTAGGGTGGCAACACGGAATCTTTTCGTCCCTTTGGGGTAAAAAGATTCTTTTTTTATATATAAAATTACATATATCACTGAGGAGGATTATAATTATGTTGGATTTAAAAAAGATAAGAAACAATCCAGAGGAGATAAAAAAACAACTTACAAATAGGGGAGAAGATTTTGATTTATCAGATATTGATAAAGTAGTATCACTAGATGAAAAAAGGAGACAAATTTTAGTTGAAGTAGAATCGTTGAAAAATAAAAGAAATCAGGATTCATCAGAAATAGCTAAAATAAAAAGAAATGGTGGAAATGCTGATACTTTAGTAAGTGAGATGAAAGAAGTTTCGGATAAGATAAAAGGGTATGATGTACAGTTATCAGAAGTCAATGATAAAATAGAATATATAATGCTTAGAATACCTAATATTCCAAATCCTGCAGTTCCAGAAGGTAAAACAGATGAAGATAATGTTGAAATTAGAAGATGGTCAGAGCCTACTAAATTTGACTTTAAGCCTAAGGCTCATTGGGATATAGGTACAGATTTGAATATACTTGATTTTGAAAGAGGAGGTAAAGTATCAGGATCAAGATTTACATTTTATAGAGGAATAGGAGCAAAGCTTGAAAGAGCTGTAATAACATATTATTTGGATTTTCATACTGAAAAACATGGATATGAAGAATTATTCCCTCCTTATATGGTAAATAGAAATAGCATGATAGGTACAGGTCAGCTTCCCAAATTTGAAGAAGATGCTTTTAGAGTATCTAATAATGATTTTTTCTTGATTCCGACTGCTGAAGTTCCAGTAACTAATTTTTATAGAAACGAAGTGCTAAGAGGGGAAGATTTACCTATAAAGCACGTTGCATATAGTGCATGTTTTAGAGCTGAGGCTGGTTCGGCAGGTAGAGATACAAGGGGAATTATAAGGCAGCATCAATTTAATAAAGTGGAAATGGTTAAATTTACAAAACCTGAACAGTCCTATGAAGAACTTGAGAAATTAACTAATGATGCGGAGGATGTTCTTAAGGGTCTTAAACTTCCTTATAGGGTAGTTAGAATATGTAAGGGTGATTTAGGATTTACAGCGGCACTTAAGTATGATATAGAAGTCTGGATGCCAAGTTATAATAGATATGTTGAGATATCAAGCTGTAGTAATATGGAGGATTTCCAGGCAAGGCGTGCTAATATAAAGTATAAAGATACACCGAAAGACAAACCAAAATATGTTCATACATTAAATGGTTCTGGAGTAGCAGTAGGAAGAACAGTTGCGGCTATTTTGGAAAACTACCAACAGGCAGATGGAAGTGTTGTAATTCCTGAATTATTGAGACCATACATGGGTGGAAAAGAAGTTATCAAATAGAATAATAATTGTTTAAAGGGCAGTAACTTTTTTATTTATAAAAAGTTGCTGCCTTTCTATTTAATTTTTAAAATTTAAAATATAT
>NZ_FXYI02000282.1:0-2825 GCF_900184915.1 Clostridium sp. HV4-5-A1G
CATATATATAAATTATTATCAAATATATGTCATTTTTCAGCGCCCCTATAGAAAAATATAGGTAAAAAAAACATATACAGTAAGTATATTACTCTACTGTATATGCTTTTTACCAGTTTAAAAATTAAAACAAATGTATTTTTATTTTGTTAAATTCTCTATAAATTTTGGAAGCACAAAACAGGCTTTATGCAATTCTTTTGTATAGTACTTCGTATTTATATTCACCGATGAAGATAAATCTACTTTTTGTGGATCATATTTTTTAGAACCCAATGTAAAACTCCAAAATCCACTTGGATAAGTCGGTATACCTGCCATAAACAATTTTGTTATTGGGAAAACAGCTTTTGCATCATTGTAAATGCCTTTTACCACCTCAGGCAAATAAAAAGGTGTTTCCGTCTGAGCCACAAATATACCATTTTCTGTCAAGCACTCATCTATTTCCTTATAAAAACTTCTACCAAAAAGGCCTTCTGCAGCACCAAAAGGATCTGTGGAATCCACTATAATAACATCAAAACTGTTCTTATGTTCATGTACATACTTTATCCCGTCCCCAATAAAAATTTCACATCTTGGATCATGTAATGCAAAGCTTATTTCAGGAAGGTATTTTCTACACTGTTCAATGACCTCCTGATCAATTTCACAGAGAACAACTCTTTCCACCGTAGGGTGCTTTAAAATCTCCTTTACGGCGCCACCATCTCCTCCCCCAACTACAAGCACTTTTTGGGGATTCGGATGGGTAAATAGAGGTACATGGGTTATCATTTCATGATACACGTATTCATCTTTAACAGTGGTTTGCACTATTCCATCTAAAACAAGCATTTTTCCAAAACAATATGTATCCACTATAGCTAAATCCTGATATTTAGTTTTCTTTCTAATCAAAGTTTGTTTTATCTTATACGTCATAACAGCATCTGAGATTTGACTTTCTCTTAACCATAAATCCATAAATATACCCCCCAGCCATCTTAAAATATAATTTTTTCCTACAGCAAACATCATTATAATAATAATTTTATATCGTGACAATAAAATTTTCAATAACCTCATAAAAATCTCTATTACAGCTATTCATCAATACAATAATTCCTTTTTACAATTTTAATTTCACCTTCTGTCAATCCAAAAAATTTGTATAAATAGCTTTCTGCATCATATTTTTCACAAAAATCAATAACGGGAATACTCAGTTTCATCAAATTATTTGGATAGTATTCATACAAATTCTCTCCTAATTTTTTGCCAAAGGTTTTAAAGTAAAATTCATATAAAGGGCTGTTTAAAATTTTAAGCAGATTATCATACGTAAAGTTTACATTTTTCTTTAACACCAGTGAATATACGTCTGCACTAAAATAACTTCCTTCATCTAAAGCAAACCTATTGTTTTTAGATTTGTATGGAAATACAATTTTCTTGCCTTCAAATATCTCAGGTTTTCTTCCCCATTGAAGCTCATACCATTT
This sequence comes from Clostridium sp. HV4-5-A1G, assembly GCF_900184915.1. Classification (NCBI taxonomy): domain Bacteria; kingdom Bacillati; phylum Bacillota; class Clostridia; order Eubacteriales; family Clostridiaceae; genus Clostridium; species Clostridium sp. HV4-5-A1G. The sequence goes on from NZ_FXYI02000282.1 coordinate 1,488, forward strand.
TCTAATACCCTTTTTACACTCTCTTCTATGTAAAAGCTTCTCCTTACAGGTCTTTATATAATTTATGGAATTTGGATAATCTTTCTCATTTTTTATAAAATTAGAATATATAATAAACTTTCCTTTATACATTATTTTATTTCTATGTATATAGCTGCTTTTTATCCAGGGTCTGATTAATTTACCTTCAATATTTTTTTCCTTCAAAATACATTCGTCTATTATAAACGCCTTATCACAACCCGTTATTACTCCCTGGTGGCTTTCACAAATATCCTTTAAAGTATATTTACTTCTTTTTTTTATTTTATCAACTATTCTTCTCTCAATTTTATCAATAAATATCCAACCTTTATTTTCCAGAGAATCCTGATCTATAAAGAAGCTCCTATATTCTCCATATTTTTTCAAAAATATGGAGCCGTAAGATCTATTTTTTCTCAGCTCAATACCTTTTTTAGGTTTTATAACTTCTATATTATTATGTGAATTCTTCTCTTTTATCAAAAACATTATTATAGGGTCAATCCCCACATTCTTAAAGGGACGTATTCCATAAAAATCTACAATTTTATATATAGAGGCATTTTCAATTAAAAATTTTCTAAGTTCCTCACCGCTGCAGGATTCACAAAAATATCTAGAAGTAATAAATCCAAGCTTTCCTACTTTTTTCAAACAATCCAGAGACTTTTTTAAAAAGCAATAGGATATATCACTTTTATCTCTGTATATATTTCCATATATTTTTTTTAAATCCTTATAGTAATCTCTATCTACACGTTTATGTCCTATATAGGGCGGATTACCTATAAATATATCAAATTTTTCGTCTATATTCCCTATTAAAAAATCCTTTACTTCAAAATTTTCTGAATTGAATCCTCCGCTAATACTGAATAGATCTATTTTTAAAATTTTTATTGCGGTTTCATCTATATCAAAACCGAATAAATTATTGTACACTATATGCTTGTTTATATCCTTAATTTGTAAATCAATATTATTGTGATTATCTATGGCTTTTATATTATTTTCAAATATGCTTTTTAAATAGTAAAAACATGGACATATCAAGTTCCCGCATCCACAAGAAGGATCTATTATTTTTATAAATGGATTTTCAATTACATCCATGGGATTTATTAAATTTTCAAGCATATATCTTGATATTTCATAAGGTGTATATATTACATCTTTTGCTTTACTTACTATTTCCTGATTATAGTAATACTCAGCAAAATATTTATCTCTTTCGATATTAAATTTTTTTTTAAAATTTTATATAGATATAAATATTTATATTATACACATAAACGAGCCCACGAGAACGTACTT
>NZ_FXYI02000283.1:0-2739 GCF_900184915.1 Clostridium sp. HV4-5-A1G
AGAATATATAATAGAATATGTTATGTATAAAATTTTATTTATAGATATAGCTTCACTAGAAAGGCGGAATACTATTTTGAATATATCTGTTGCGATTGACGGTCCTGCAGCTGCGGGTAAAAGTACTATAGCAAATATTATAGCTCATAGATTTAGCCTTGTGTATATAAATACGGGATTTATGTATAGGGCTGTTACCCTTATGTGTATGAAGGAAGATGTATCTTATACAGATGTGCAGGGCGTTTGTGAAATTGCAAAATCACTTGAGATATGTTTTGATGGAGATAGAATTTTAGTGAACGGTAAAGACTTTACAGATCTTATAAGGCAACCTAATATAAGCAGCAATGTGTCTAATTATGCTGCCATTTCTGAGCTGCGAAAATTATTGGTAGACATGCAGCAGAAAATAGCGTCAAAGTGTAATGTAGTCATGGATGGACGAGATATAGGTACTGTGGTTTTAAAAAATGCTCCTTTGAAATTTTTTCTTACCGCCAGTGCCAGTGAAAGGGCTAAGAGAAGGTGTGTAGAGCTTAATAAAAAAGGCATACCTGCAGAATATGATAAAGTACTGGATGAAATAATTAAAAGAGATTATATAGATTCACATAGGGCAGTTTCTCCACTTGTGAAATCAGAAGATGCGGTGGAAATAGATTCTTCTAATCTTTCTATTTTGGAGGTTGTAGAAATTATTTCAAAATACATAATAAAATATATTGAAGGGCATAATCAATAAGATTTAAGGTGAAATTATGAAAATTATACTAGCAGATAAGTCTGGATTTTGCTTTGGAGTAAAGAGAGCTGTGGAAAAAGCTGTAAGTACTCAAAAAAAATTTAAAAAAAATATATATACTTTAGGGCCTTTAATTCATAATAATAATGTAGTAAAAAAATTAGAGGGAAAGGGAATATTTCCTATAGAAAAGGACGATATGAACAATCTTAAAGAGGGAGATGTAGTCATAATACGTTCTCACGGAGTACCTAAATATATATTTACTTTTTTGAAGGATAAAAAAATAAATGTAATAGATGCTACCTGCCCATATGTTTCAAATATACAAAAAAAAGTACAAGAATATTATAAATTGGGGTATTCTATATTAATAGTAGGTGATAAAACTCACCCTGAAGTGATTGGTATAAATGGTTGGTGTGAAAATACTGCAATTGTATCTAAGGATGGATTAGACTTAAATAAACTTTCATCAAGACTTTGCATAGTATCACAGACTACAGAAAGACAATCCAACTGGCAAAAAGTTTTGAGTGTAGTAATCAAACAGTGCAAAGAGTTTATTGCTTTTAACACAATATGTAGCGCCACGGAATTCCGACAAAAATCTGCAGAGGATATTTCAAAAAAAGTTGATATGATGGTAGTACTAGGGGGAAAAAATAGTTCTAATACCACTAAATTATATGAAATATGTAAAAATAATTGTAAAAATACTATTCATGTTGAAAATTCAGGAGAAATACCTGATAATATAATTAGATCTAATAAAATAAAAACTATAGGTGTTACAGCAGGAGCTTCGACACCAGATTGGATAATAAAGGAGGCAATTTTAAAAATGAGTGATGACAAAAATTTGGCATTAAATGAGCAATTATCTTATATGGATAAAAATGATACTCAAATAATATTAGGGGAAAAAATCAAAGGGACTGTAATATCTGTAAATCCAAATGAGGTCTTTTTAAATATAGGATATAAATCGGATGGCATACTTCCTAAATCTGAAATAACCAGAAATGAAGAGGATGATTTGGAACAGTTAATACATCTGGGTGATGAGCTGGAAGTAAAGGTAATACGAAGACAAAATGAAGATGGATATGTAGTGCTTTCTAAATTAGAACTAGAAAGAGAAAATGCATATAGAGAATTAAGAGAAAATAATGGGAAGGATACTATTTTAAAGGTTACGGTAAAAGAAGCCGTAAATGGTGGACTTGTGGCAAATTATAAGGGTGCTAGGGTTTTTATACCGGCTTCCCATGTAGAATTATATCATGTGAATGATCTTTCCCAATATGTGGATAAAGAATTGGATGTAAATATAATTGAATTTAAAGAGGAGAAAAGAGGAACCAGAATAGTAGCTTCGAGAAGAGAACTCTTAAGGGCAGAAAGAGAAAAGATAGAGGAAAAAACCTGGAATATACTTCAAAAGGATACAGTAGTGGAGGGAGAAGTTAGAAGATTAACTGATTTTGGTGCTTTTGTAGATGTACAGGGAGTTGATGGTTTGCTTCATGTATCTGAACTATCCTGGGGAAGAGTAGGTAAGCCAAGCGATGTTTTAAAAATAGGAGATAAGATCAAAGTTTATATATTGGATGTGGATAAGGAAAAAAGAAAATTATCATTATCTATGAAAAAACTTATGGAAAATCCTTGGAATAATGTTGATGTAAAATATCCAGTAGGCAGTGTAGTACTTGGAAAAGTAGTCAGGTTTGCAAGTTTTGGTGCTTTTGTGGAATTGGAACCCGGAGTAGATGCACTTGTCCATATATCTCAAATAAGCCATAAGAGAATAGATAAACCTGAAGATGTGTTAAAGGTTGGTGAAGAGGTAAAAGCAAAAATCTTGGAAGTAAACAAGGAGAATGAAAAAATAGCTTTAAGTATAAAAGAAGTGGATGATATCTAATATAAAATTTTGTAATATAAATGTACTGCTATTCTAAATTTTATACTAAAATTAACTTACTACC
>NZ_FXYI02000284.1:0-2709 GCF_900184915.1 Clostridium sp. HV4-5-A1G
CTGTTTAATTTACATTATAAATATTATGTAAATTAAAAACAATGTAAACCAAATAAAGTATATAATAAAAATAGAACATAAAAGGAGCTGATAAAATTGACCGAAAAATTATTTTATAAAGACGCATATTTAAAAGAATGTAGATCAAAAATAGTACGGATATTAGAAGAAGATGATAAAATAAAAGTGGTTTTAGATAAGACCATATTTTATCCAGAAGGTGGGGGACAGCCTTCTGATACAGGTACTATTGATGGCTTAAAGGTAAATTATGTATATGAGGACAATGGAGTTATATATCACTGTATTGAAGGTAAACCCAAAAATAAATGTGTAACCTGTAAAATTGATTTTAAAAAGAGATTTGATTATATGCAGCAGCATTCTGGAGAACACCTATTATCTGGAGTTATATTTACTTTATTCAATGGAAACAATAGAGGATTTCATCTGGGGGAAGATCATGTAACGGTAGATATTGATATAGAACCTATGGATGAGAACATGATAAACAGAATAGAGAATTTAGTAAATGAATGTATTTATAAAAATCGAACTATAAAAACTTATGTGGTTTCAAGGAAAGAAAGTTTGAAATTTCCTTTAAGAAAGCAAGTTAAGGAAGGTGTAGAAAATGTGAGGATAGTTCAAGCACTCAATATGGATTGCTGTGCCTGCTGTGGCACTCATGTATTAAGAACTGGCGAAATAGGTATATTGAAAATACTGAAGGCAGAAAAGTATAAAAAGATGACTAGAATATATTTTAAGTGCGGCAATAGAGCATTAGCGGATTTTCAGAAAGAACATAAAATAATCATGGATTTAAGCAAAGATTTTTCAACAGAGATTTTTCACATAGAAGACAGGGTAAATTTTGAAAAAAATGAAATTAAAGAACTTCTAACAGAAAACAAGGATATGAAAAAAACCCTAGCTAGATATGAGGTAAAGGATATTATTAAAGATAAAACTTCGAATATAATTTTAAAGGGATATGATGATAAGAAATTTGAGGAAATTAAACTTATAGCTTCTGTTATTTTAGAGGAGGAGTCGGAGAAATATATATTGATTTTGTATTCAAATATAGATAAGAGAATATTGTTTATAAATAATTTGAAAAATGAAATCAACTGCGGAAAGCTGTTTAAAGATAATATAAAAAGTTTTAATGGGAAGGGCGGCGGAAATGCTTACCAGGCACAGGGAATATTTTTAAATAATAATGATATTGCAAGCTTTTCAAATTTCCTGTATTCTAAAGTGGTATAATCAAATTTTAAGAAATTAGGTGAAATGTTTGTATTTTGATAATGTATTAAAAATAATGTTATCTATGGCTTTAATAGCACAGCTTTTTTTATCTTTTGTGAAAGGAAGATCCTTTAAAAGAGATTATGGAAAAAATATTTTAATACTGGAATGGAGTTCTGAAAGAAGAAAAGCTCTATCTTTGATTTTTATAGGACTTGTGATATATATAATTTACATATTGGTGACAGGTTATTTTTCAATACTTTCTGTATTGATTGTTGCCTATATATTGGTTAGTGTTTATGATTTCAGCAAGATAAAAATAATCACTTCGAAGGGAATAGGTGAAAAGAGTTTTTATAGTAATGCATATTATAATTTTACTTACTGGGAAAATATTGTTCAATGGAAATGGATGGAGAATAGAAAAAACATATTGATATTTAAATTAAAAAGAAAAAATAAAATAAAAACAAAGGATTGGAAGGTACTTCCTTCTGAAATAAAGGAGGTAGAAAAATGTTTTTCTACAAATGCTTTTACTTCAGAGGATCAAGATAACATTTAGTAAATAGTTCTGTTTTTACTGATGATTATTGTATCCATATATTATATCTTTAATTACTTCTCCACCTATTATCATTCCTGCTACAGGAGGCACGAAAGAATTGCTTGCAGGTATTTGACGCTTGGCAAGACATTTTCTAGAGCCCCCTATACAGACACAGCCTTCTTTGCAGGTTACCACTTCATCAATTTTAGGTTTTTGAGGAACTTCCTCGGAATATAAGACCTTTAATTCCCTTACCCCTCTTTTTTTCAATTCACGCCGCATTACCTTGGCTAAAGGACATATTTTTGTATCGTATATATCTGATATTTTAAATTGAGTCGGATCCATTTTATTTCCAGCTCCCATACAACTTATTACATTTATATTGTGAGACTTGCACCAGAGTACTAAAGATATCTTAGAAGATACTGTATCAACTGTATCCACTACATAGTCTGTATTATCTGGTATAATCTCATTTATATTGTCATCTTTTACAAATGTACGATAAGTTTCTACTCTGCAATTTGGATTTATGTCTAAAACTCTGTCTTTTAAGACATCTACTTTATATTTACCTATTGTATGAAAGTTGGCTTGTATTTGCCTGTTTATATTGGTTAGGCAGACAGTGTCATCGTCTACGAGTACTAGGTGACCTATACCACTTCTGGCAAGTGATTCAAGAGTAAACCCACCTACGCCACCTAATCCAAATATTACTACGGTACTTTCTCTTAATTTTTGCAAAGCCTTTGTACCAATTAACAGTTCAGTTCTTGAAAATGCATGTTGTTTCATTAAAAGATCTCCTCTTAACTATAAAATGTTGATGATTAATACCATATAAAATTATATAGTTTTAAATTCTTTTAAGCAATAGATTTTATATTATATAC
>NZ_FXYI02000285.1:0-2689 GCF_900184915.1 Clostridium sp. HV4-5-A1G
ATATTATATATTTCATAAAAGTTCAATTTATATTATATGTCATTTTCCACTGTGATTTTTAAATAGATTGTATTTTATGAGGTTATTTTAGTTTTATTATTATAAATAAACTTATGGATCATTTTAACGTTTAACTAAAAATAGTTTATAATTAATATCAGAATATAGTTTATACAAGGCGAAGGAGATTAAGTCATATGATAAGAAAATTTAAAAATTACATGCCGGAAATAGGAAAAAACTGCTTTATAGCAGACAATGCAGAGATTATAGGAAAAGTTAAAATTTATGAAGATGCAAATATATGGTTTGGAGCTGTGCTAAGAGGTGATGTAAATTATATATATGTGGGAAAGGGAAGCAATGTACAGGATAATTGCACTTTTCATACTAGTGAGGGGATGAATCCTATAGAAATAGGAGAATATGTTACTGTAGGGCATAATGCGATAATACACGGAGGCAAAGTTGGAAAATACTCTTTAATTGGTATGGGTTCCATAATATTAGATAATGCAGAGATAGGTGAATATACTATTATAGGAGCAGGAAGCCTTGTAACTAAGAATAAAAAAATACCTTCTGGAGTGATGTGCATGGGTTCTCCCGCAAAAGTTGTGAGAGAGCTTACAGAGGAGGAGAAAGAATTCCTTAGAAATTCTGCAAAAGGCTATATCATAGAGGCCGAAAACTATAAGCAATATGTTATTAGGGAGTAAATTGCGTAAAATATATATCACTTATTTTATAAATAAAGTATAGAATATAGTGTCAATAATATTTGGAGAGTGTATAATGCCGAACTTCAAATTGGGTTCTAGAGGAAGCCAGGTAATGCAGATACAGGCAACTTTGAAAAAGATAGGCTACGATCCTGGACCTATAGATGGAATATATGGTATACAAACTGAACAGGCTGTCAGAAATTTTCAGAGAAATAATGGACTGATACAGGACGGAATAATAGGGCCGGACACTTATAGGGTACTGCATAGCTTTATATTGGGATATGACAATTATATTATTAAGCCAGGGGATACGTTATACGGCATAAGTAGAAAATATGGAACTCAGGTTTATAAAATAATAACGGCCAATCCACTCATAGAGCCCTTGGGCCTAATTCCGGGGAATACAATTAAAGTGCCCTACAGCACAGATGTGGTGGATACAAACATATATTATACTTATGATGTACTGGAGACAGATCTTATGGGGCTTAAAGGTAGATATCCCTTTATAACTGTAGGTAGTGCTGGTGAAAGTGTTCTTGGAAGGCAGCTGCATTATGTGAGACTTGGGGTAGGGGGTAATCAAGTATCTTATAATGGTTCCCACCATGCTTTGGAGTGGATAACAACACCTCTTTTAATGAAGTTTATAGAAAATTTTGCCAGAGCCTATTCGGAAGGGGAAAATATAAGAGGATATAATATAGGAGATATATGGAGCAGGAGCAGTATATATATAGTTCCTATGGTTAACCCTGATGGAGTAGATCTTGTTTTGAATGGATTAGCTAGAGATAACCCCTATTATTATGAGCTTATAAGGTGGAATAGAGGTAGTGCTGATTTTTCTAGAGATTGGGAAGCAAATAACAGGGGAGTTGATCTCAATCATAATTATAATGCAAACTGGCAGCTCTCAAAGGAATCCGAGCCTTCCTACGGTGTGTACGGTCCAGGACCTACCAGATATTCAGGGCCTTATGCTGAATCAGAGCCAGAAACCAGGACAATGGTCAATTTCACAAATAATCATGATTTTAGGTTGGTACTGGCGTATCACAGTCAGGGACAGGTTATTTACTGGCAATATAATGCTTTGACTCCTCCAGAGTCGAGGAGAATAGCAGAGTTGTTCTCTGAAGTGAGCGGATACAGGCTGGAAGAAACTACTGGTATAGCATCCTATTCGGGATACAAGGATTGGTTTATACAGGATCACGGAAAGCCTGGCTTTACTATAGAAGTGGGTAGAGGGATTAATCCTCTCCCTATAAATCAGTTTGATCAAATATACAATGAAAATGAAGAACTTCTTCTTCTAGCTTCAGTTATATAGCAATTTTATTAAATAGTAAAGAGTTAAGGGCAGTGGATGGTTTTAGATCTTCTGGTATTAATATAAAAAGATTATCTGAAGCTCTGAACTCTGGACTAGTGACTCTATTTATATATGTCTACCAGAAGGCCGCTTATGTCATCTATAGTAGCGGCCACATCCAGATTTGATTTTTGATCGTTTATAAGAGCCTCAGTGAGCTCTTCTAATTTCTTATCTATAGTATCCACTGTTATAAAGTACTGTGTCTGCCAAAAACTTATATCTTTTTTTACATTGTACATATATTTTAAAACGGATTCCAAATATTCTTTTATTATCTTTTTATAAATTTTAACATCTGAATAGCATTTTGTTATAGATAATCTGTTTCCTCTTTTTTTGATTTCATCAAACATATTTTTAAGCTGCTCTTCTGATTTTTTTTCCATCTGAGAGTTGAAGCTTTGGGAAAAATCTTTTTTTACTTTTATATTTTTGTTGTTTGAGGAAGGAGAAGAAGCTCTTCCAATTCTAGAAATTTCCATAAAGCACCTCCATATTTTTTATTTAAAAATTTAAAACTGAATATTGTCTCTCAAATTTATTATATATAATATGTTTCTCTTATACACATCTGACG
>NZ_FXYI02000286.1:0-2660 GCF_900184915.1 Clostridium sp. HV4-5-A1G
ATTTTTTGATATAATAAATATAAATAAGAATAGGGAAGTCATTGACTTTTAGAAATAGTAGATAATTAATTTAAGTAGATAGACAGTGGCAGCTGTCTATTTTCTTTTATCTGTAGTATTTATTTTTATATGGAAATTACCAATCTGTACATCCACTTCGATTGATCGTTTGCCATTACATATTATAAATAAGCCTATCACTATTGTTATAGACAGGATTATCTTATCTATATAATTCATCAAAATAAGGCAATTCTTCCCCTTCTATAATTTAATTTAGAAGGGGAAGAATTGCCTTTTGCCAGTAGGCAGCAAGCCCTCTGCACTACCTTTTTTTCAATTGTTTTTTATTATGTGGCAGTTCTTATAAATTTCGTTATTATTACATTTTTAAAAAATAGATTTTTTCAGTTAGATGTAATATAATTATATATAGGTGAACTTTTCATAAAAGGTGGTGAACTTATGGAAATAGTCCGTACCCTTAAATTACAGTTAAAACTGACAGATGAACAAAAATTGCTTGTTGACAATACCCTCCATTCTCTTAAAAAAGCCCTAAACTATGCAAGTTCTGTCGCATTTAACAATGGTGAAATTACCAATAAACCTAAATTACAAAAGCTTGTATATTCTACTTTAAGAGATAAGTTTGGACTTAAATCCCAGATGGCTGTTAATGTCTGCACAGTTGTATGCGGCAGCTACCAATCCCAGCACTCCAATAATATATTTGGCAGTTTAGCAGTTTATAAAAATGCTAAAGCCCTATATTCTTATGGCAGGAATTACTCATTTTTAAACAATGGAAAGACTATTTCTATCAATACTATAGGAAAAAGAATCAAACTGCCATTTAAAGTACCCGATTACTTTAAAAAGTATCTTGATAGAACCTGGTTCTTCGGTTCCATGGAAGTTGTAAGAAATAAAAATAAATATTATGCCCATATTACCGTTAATAAGGAAATCATGGAAACTCCTTCTGAACAAATCAATAACATCATAGGTATAGATTTAGGTCAAAATTTTATAGCAACCATATATGACAGCCACGGATATATCAAATTTTATAAAGGGCGTTTTCTTAAAAATATTAGAGCTAAATATAAGCATTTGAGAAAACAGTTGCAGGAAAAAGGCACTCATAATACACATAAGAAAATTTGCTCTATTAATCAAAGGGAAAGTAAATTCATGCGCGATATAAATCATCAAATAAGTAAAAAAATTGTAGATTATGCTAAAGGATTCAAATCTATGATAGCCATGGAAGATTTAACCGGTATAAATCTGTCATGTAAGGTAAAAAGAGAAAACCGCTACTACCGGGTCAGCTGGGCATTTGATGAACTACAGCGTTTTGTAGAGTACAAAGCTATACAGGCAGGGTTAAAAGTTATATATATTGATCCAAAACATACAAGTCAAACCTGCCCGGTTTGTGGGCACACCCATAAAAGCAACAGAAATAAAAAACTGCATTTATTTCAATGTAAAGCCTGTGGTTATACATCGAACGATGACTTGATAGGTGCTAAAAATATATGGCACAAGGGTTATGATAAAAGAATAAACCTGGCAACTGTATAACTTAAATAAGTATATATGAGCATGAGAAAGGAAACTTCCTATACTTTAAAATGTGGTTTAGTATTCTCATATATACAGGGAGTAGCAGTGTACTACACACTTGTCAACCCCCTAATGTAAGATAATGATGATAAGGATTCTATGCTATTCGTTAAACGGTAGTGATAGTTGATAAGAATTTATACTTACCAAGCCCTTCCTATAACTAAAAGTTTAGGAGGGGTAGTTGACATTCGATCACCCCTCATTAGTTAATTGCATATAACCAATGACTTCCCACATATTAATGAGAGGGTATTATCTACTATATATAAAGTATATCATAGAAAAGGAGCATATGAATATCTATCTTTTCTATAATTTTTACTATATAAAACTTAAAAAAGGGTTTAAATCTATAGGTTTATCTTTTCGTTGTATATATAACTTTTACCAGTTACATTTCCCAATACCATTCTTTGACAAATATATACTTGCCTTTTTCAGGTAAATAAAATACATATAGTGATTCAGCCTTAGCTCCACAATCTGTACCCCACGTATCACAATTACTGTTAATCTTATGTCCTCTTACAGTAAATGTATCACTTATCTCATATTCTCCACAGTCACATTCAGGTTTTGCTATGTTATTTAAATTTTCACCTTCAATAAACTCATATTCTTGTCCATAATCATCATAATCATTAGTGAACTACCACCACTTATAGAAGTGGATGGCTTCTTAGCCAATATTCCTAACGGAACAAGTTTACCTAAGCTCTAAAGGTCGAACCAACCTCAGCGTATTACCAAAATTATATGGCTAATTTCAGCAGATTTTTACTGGCGTTTATATCCCTGTCATGGTGTGTGCCGCATTTAGGGCAAATCCATTCCCTGAGTGCCAGATTTTTCACCTCTCTATTCTTATATCCACAAACTGAACATAATTGACTACTTGCATAATTACCGGGTGCTACTATTATTTTTCTGCCGTACCACTCGGCTTTGTATTCCAGCATTCTTCTGAATTCACTCCAGCTTGCTTCGCTTATTGCCTTTGCCAGCCTGTGATTCTGCTGCAT
>NZ_FXYI02000287.1:0-2653 GCF_900184915.1 Clostridium sp. HV4-5-A1G
CAGAGTCATATGTGTATAAGAGACATATATATAATTTATATTTTGATAATTTTTGGACTTGCATTTATATTGCAATCTTATGTTTTTTCAAGAGTTGTCGTGTCGGGTCCTTCTATGCAACCGACATTTAATAATAATGATGTAATATTTATAGAAAAAGTGAGTACAGAAATTGGCTACATAAATAGAGGTGAAATTATTGTATTTAATTCACATCGTGAAAGCAATAGTAACTATATAAAAAGAGTAATAGGCATAGCTGGAGATAAGATTAGAATAAAAAATTCAAAGGTCTATTTAAATGGAAAGCTTCTTTCAGAAGATTATCTCCCGAAGGGTACAGATACTGAATCCAATTCTATTAATACAGAGTATATTGTACCTAATGGGTATGTTTTTGTACTTGGTGATAACAGAGGTAATAGCACTGACAGTAGGATACTTGGGCCTATAAGTGTAAGAGATATAACAGGACATGTTGTTATAAGAATTTATCCATTTAGTGAAATAAAGATATTTTAGTCTTAAAGTTATAATGTTTATAATTATAACTTTAAGATTATAAATTTACATTATAGAGTTAAAAAGTTTACTTTTTAACTCTATTTAAAATACATCAGTCGAGTAATTATAATGGCTGTCAGTGTTTGTCTCCCACTTTATTGACTTAGCTTCAAAAAAGTGTAAATTATTTTTTATACTGGAAGATACATGAAATATGATATTTTATCTTTAGTGGATGTTTGAAAATCTATATTCCTTTCATGATATGCATCACCTGCATATTCATCGCCTTGGTTATCACATACGTATGCATAGTGAAAATCCTTAGGATCTACCCATTTCATAAAAGTATAAGTGTGAGTTGGCCCATTTCCATATCCTATTGTAAAACATATATCGCCAGGTAGTAAAAGAGACAAATCTGAAGATTTTACCCACCCCATACCTAAAAGTACATTAGTTAAAGTAGCAGTATTTGCTGTACTATTTGGTACATTCACACCGACACTTCTCAGGGCTTCACTTTGGTAGAATGCACAATTGTTGCTATATGGATCATCACCGTAACCTTGAGCTGCATGTATTTGTATGGCTCTTGTCAAAACAGCATTCCTGTTTGTATAGTTTATGAGGTAATTATACAATTTAACACCTATGCTTGATTGAGTTCTCTTGCCGTTTGATATAGTATTTGCTGATTGAAGCGGTTTTACAGTCAAGTTTAATGTTACAGTTCCATAATCTTTAACAGTACCATTAAAAGTGTAGTTTCCAGCTACATTTATATTGACAGAGGACTTGTCCCAGGAAACGCTTACCTGAGAGGTTGTACCATCTGACATAACTGCAGTCACTTTATCAGGTAGAGTAAAACTATCTCCCTGGCTTATAGTTTTAGTTATATTGCTTATTGAAGATATAATTGCAGCAGTTTTAAAATTAAGAACAGTAGGGTTTGAAAGCTGTCTCCCAAATTTTGAAACTATATCCTGTGATATAGATAAAGAGTATTCTGTTTGAGGATCCAACTTCACAGAGGATGTTACTGTAATAGTCTCACATAATTTATCAGCGGTCATCTCAATTGGAATTTCTTCACCAGTTTTTACATTGGTTAATTTTATTTTATCAGTTAATGTATTAATATCAACAGGTTCACTAAATTTTATGTTCCATGACTTAGTTACAGCTACATTATCCCTCGTAATAACATTGTCAATTGTTTTAGCACTCAAGTTTTCTGAAGTAGCCTTTTGCGCTTTATTTGTAACTGTTGTTTGAGAGTTATCATTAGTATTGACGCTAATATTACTGTTAGCATATGTATTTTGAGATGTATTATCTACATTTGAAACGTTCTTTAAAATGCTTGTATTGTTATCTGCGGACTTATTTTGTTGTACTTGTGTAATTGAAGATTCCACAGAAGACTTGTCCACTGTATTGGATGCCGCAAATACTGTACTATGCACCGGTATTTGTGTAAGTGCATATATTCCACAAAGCATTATAAAATTTTTTGTGAAGTTTTTCATATTAGACCTTCCTTCCATTTTCTTGTCACATATTTAGTTTAATCTTTTTTTGGATTTATTTCAACAGGTTATCTATAAAGAGGATAATTTGGGATAATAATAAATATGTATAACATAAAGAAATTACATTTTCACAAGTTATTGGCACAATCCGGATATTTTGATAAAAATAACGAATAAATTGATATCTTATGGATATACTATTCACAGAGTATTTCATTTAAATTATTTTTTTATGGTCTCCTTAATAAAAGCTCCGGTTAGATTAGGCTGGAGCTTTTATGTAAAAAAATAAAACCCCGGTTTCCCGGGGCAATGACTATTACTACTTTATCTATGCTGTACTTGAGTAATTGGTTTTGGTGCTGCTTTATGCCCTACTTTTGGTGCCACTTTATGCTTTGACTTATTTATTGGTTTTACTACTGTCTTGCGAACTGGTTTGGGTGCTGCTTTACGTACCACCTTATGGACTGCTACAGGTGCCTTAGAAGGACACGCTTGAACCGTTGTAGCAAATCCTGTACTTAAAAATAATGGTGCAATAACCATAGCAGCTGATATTACTTTGTATTTCATCTTTAACATTTTCTTGTACCTCCTGAATTAAATTA